>JANQHU010000192.1 GCA_028282485.1 Bacillota bacterium | reverse complement strand
GTTTAATTCCACCTTATCAAACAAAGCGGCATACTCGCATAAAGCTTGATCGCCATTTTGGCGCACCTTCTCAATGATTTGAGCCACCCTCGTAATTAATTCCACCTGCTGCTCTTGCTGTAACTTCGAGCGCCGATTCAATAAGGCTAAGGCTTTTGTTTTTTCTGCTGCAATTTTAGTATCTAATATTCTCATCTTTCTGCCTCGAATTTCACATATTTAGCCTTATTATAACCCATCTGGATCTGGTTGACAATAACCTATCCAAGAACTAACTTTTTTTTAAAAGACCCAATCTTTACTAAACAGCCGTAACCCATTAATATACCAATCCGGAACCGGTAACCCGGAGAGCACCGGATAATAAATAACCAATAAAACCGCCGCTCCGATCCAACAGCTATAAACCAGCTTTTTTCCCCTTGACCCCAGCCGCCAAAATGCTTCTAAAAATACTGTCCCAAAAAAATAAAATAAAGGTAAACAAGGATAAAAATGATAAATAAAGGCTACCCGGCTTACCAATACCCAGGGCAGATACTGGGCCAAAAAACTAATTACCACCAAATGCAGCCCCGTTAACTTCGGCAGCCGCCAGAGCTGATAACCCGTTACAAAGACGCCCACTAAAGCAATTAACCAGATTACCGGATTACCTAAACTCACAATAGTCATCTTCCACTCTCCCACTTCCCCCGCATAAAGCCATAAAGGTTTAAAATTAAAAGGCCAACTCCACCAGGCCGAAGCAAAGGGATGGCTTGCTTTCAAATTAGCATGATAACTATACATATGTTTTTGACTTTCTACGACCTGCTGCAAGC
Source organism: Bacillota bacterium (assembly GCA_028282485.1). Taxonomy (GTDB): domain Bacteria; phylum Bacillota; class UBA4882; order UBA8346; family UBA8346; genus JANQHU01. The sequence continues at coordinate 3,839 of JANQHU010000192.1, read as the reverse complement.
TTTCCACCGTAAAAGGCGCTACCCCCTCACAATTGAAGAAAGGAAGATAGGTCAAATAATAAATAACCGGGGCCACCAGGAGAAATAATCCAGCGGATTTGACGAAAAAGAAGAAGGTATTTTTGAGGACGAACCATTTACAATTCTTTGTAAAAAATTCTTGATCACGACCCCACAGATACAGCTGTCTAATTTTAGCAAATAAAATTAAGGCCACTACTCCTGCAAAGCCGTAAACTCCAGTCCATTTGACACTAATAGCTGCCGCCGCGCAAGCAAAACAACCTATTAAAATACCGGCCCGCAAACTATTAGCACCACTAAAAAGATGGCGGAGATACCGAAAAGCAAAAAAAACCATTAACGTAATAAAGGTTACGGACATAGTATCAATAGTCGAATACCGACTTTGGACAAAAGGCATAAAATCTAAGATTCCCATAAGCATTACTGTATAAGCCGCGAAACGGGTTTTTAAAACTTCCCGTCCAAAGAAGAATAGTATCCCCATCAAAATAACCCCAAAAAGCGCATTCATAAACCGCATGCCCAAAGGATTCTTCCCCAAAAGAAGAATTCCTAAGCTGAGCAGATCCTTCCCTAAGGGAGGATGGGTCGTCTCGTAAACCGGGTCGCCTTTCACAAATTCCAGAGCCGTACGCCCGTGGTAAATCTCGTCAAAATAAGTACTATTAAAATAAGATGGTGCCTGTAAAAGCCGCTCCTGTTCATCAAAAAGCGGATAATCTGCCGGAGATAGTTGGTGTTGATCCATCAGCCTGTGAATCGTTTTGACCTGAACCAGTTGCCCCGTTTTATTTAAAAAACCTATTTCGTGAATCTGCCCCGAGGCAAAATCCGGAATCAACCGTAACTTAGTTACTCCCTTCAGAGCAAAAGGGAGCCGTTTCAAAACGTAAAAATCATCACATTTCACCCTAAAAACATCCCGCCATACATTCAAAAAGCTTAAGCTCTGAATTTTTAATCTTCCCGTTCCTGCCCCATCATACAGTAACAAATAACTCAGCTCCACTTTCTCGGTAAAGGTGATCTCTATTCCTTCCTGAGGGGAAGTAAACTCAATCCCTTTTTGGGGAGTAGCCGTAGTCCCTAAGCGCCCAAACACAAAGATCAAATAAAAGACTAACAGCAAACCTACTCGCCCATAATCGGCCTGTTTTAGAGCAAAAGGCTTTTGGACTAACTTCTCTGTAATCACTTGCCGCAGCTTGATTCCGTAATCTTGAAAATATTTCCGGCTCTTTCTTTCAAGCCACCCTGATTTTAAATATAAAAAAAGCACAAAAAATCCAAAAAGAAGGGTATTGGTAATTCCCAAAAGATAAACTAACCGCTCTAAAGCCTCTGTTTCCACTTCAAGGGAACCAATCCCTAGTAAACAACTAAAACCCACCAGGACTACTGCAGCAACAAATGAACCCTCTCGCCAAAAACCACTTGCTAGTAATAAAAAACAGAATGTCGGTAGTAAATCTATTCCTTGAGCTCCCGGTATAAATAAAAATACAGCCCAAGAAAGAAAACCATAGACCAAAGGTAATCGAGCCAAATTTGGCTTTTTTCCATAAAAAAAACTAATATAAACCAGAGATACTAGCAAACCAATTATTCCAATTAATTGGTAAGTGACTCCCCCTCCCAAAGGGGTATCCGCCGAAATATTGTTGCCATCCAGTACCGCCAAAAAACTCCCGGCATTATAACTTGCCCAAACCTCACTATTAACTACCCCACGATAAACTTCCCTCAACCAATTTGGCGGGCTACCGTTACTTAAAAGCAACAAAACCACTACTCCCAAGGGTACCGCCACTCCAAAAGCTTTAAAAGTCTGCCGCCAACCCCACTTCCTGATCAAATACCATAACAGAAATAACAAAATAATTATTCCTTGGGGCTGGAAGAGCCCTCCCAAAACTCCACCAACAACTGCGAAAAAATACTGCTTTTTTCTCAAAAAATAAAGCGAGCCCACTTCTACTAAAAAAAACAATATTCTTAGGGATAAAAGGTTTAATTCTACCTGAAAAAATCCCAACAAAAAGATTCCCACACCAATTCCGGCTAAAACCAACCCTCGCTGCCAATTCTTTTGCCGAAATATCCCATAATAAAACCCGGCTATCCCTAAACTAGCTAGTAAAATAATTAGTTTAATTACCAAAACCGTATTCATCTTTTTCTTTATCCTCCAGCAATTGAATAAATATCAATAAAATATAAATATTGGAAAAGCTATTTCTTTTTTAGCATTCCCTGAATTTACCTGTCTGCTAAAGTAGAAATAGCTTTTTAAATTTTTTTCTTAAATTATCGATAAAGGACCACTTTTAATACATTCTATTATCACACCGTAGTTTCTTTTTGCTGCTTTTCTTGCCAAGCAGTAAAAAACTTTTTATCAATGGTCAAAATATGTTCTTCAATCCATTTTGCCAAAAAAAGAACGAACTCAATGGCATAATAACGCTGGTCATCATCCATACTGGCAAAATCCACCTCGGCAATTTTGTCAATGAAAAACTGATGTTGGTTTTTATGGACCTTAATCTTTTCGGCGGAGTAGCCGTTTTCCGGATTGGTAAAAATCCCTTCTTCAAAGCGAAAATGATAAATGGTGTACTTACTCAATTCATCAAAAATTTGTACCAAATTATCATACTGATCATGCCCTTCGCGAATTACATTGACAATACTATAAAATTCATCCAACAAAGCAAAGAGCTTTTGGTGTTGCAGGTCAATATCCTTGTTAAAACAGCTATAATCTTTTTTCCATGCTATCATTTAACCTCACCTCATTACTTTCTATCGGATATTTAGGATTTATCAATAAGTCTTTTTTAAAATATTAAACTCCAAAATACAAAGTTTTAGATACCCCCATCACCTAAGGGAATCAAACCCTTATAGCGGTTTATTTCTTGTTCAATCAAAGTATTTAAGAAGCCGTTCCACTCCCCGGCTAATCCGTTAACAGTAATCGCCGCCTGGTTCACTTTAGCCCACCAGCTATCATCCCGGGTATCAATATATAAACTCAGATCTAACCTCTCCACCTTTCCTAACTCTCCCAGCTGGAGCAACCGCTGTAAATAACCGCCGGTATCGGCACTAATTCGACAGGCCAGGACTACTCTTCCTTGATCGAGAGCTACTTCTTTGAGAACTAAATCCCGAAAATGAACTTGCACCTTTCCACCTAACAGACTCTTTTCAAAAGATTGTAATTGATTCTTTTGTAAAACTCGATTCAACAAAACTACTAGATTAGTACTATTAAATTTTTGGGAGTTTGCCGGTCTTGCCCCATTCAACCAAAACTCTTGGCCCGTGAGAACCTCGTTCACCCTTCTTTTGGCAAGGCCACTAAAAAAGAGGCCCCAGATCCCGGACAGTTTAAAAGAGTCAGTTAAGCCGGTACAATGAACTCCCAACTGGGAAAAATCCTGATTAGTCTTAATGGTAAAGCCAATACTGCCGGTCGCTTTAGCTGACAAAGGAATTCCTAAAAAGCGCAGCCCTTTATAAAGAGCCGAAAGCTTGACCACCACCCGCCCGGAATCCAAATCAAAACTGGCTTGGTGTAACTCTAAATCATGTAGATCCTGATTAACTACGGCGGCCGCGATCTTCGGTGCTTGAGCCTGAATGACTCTCCCCATATACTGGTTTAGTAATTCTTTATTTAAAAGATGTAAGCCTGGCGGCAGCTGTTTGGGCTGGACCGTCTTGGTGGCCAGCACCTGATTAAACCCTAGCAATAGACTAAGGAGAACCAGCAGCAGCCAGTATTTTCTCTGTTTTTGATTGAA
>JANQHU010000089.1 GCA_028282485.1 Bacillota bacterium | reverse complement strand
AAATCAGGGGATTTGTACGAAAAATCAAAACAAATAATGCCGGGAGGGGTTAATAGCCCTGTCCGAGCTTTTCGGTCCGTGGGACTGACGCCTCTTTTTATTAAAAAAGCCCAAGAGGCGAGAATTATTGATATGGACGGAAAGGAGTACATTGATTATGTTGGCTCGTGGGGGCCGCTGATTCTGGGTCACGCCCATCAACAAATCGTCGCTGAAATAAAGAGAGCGGCGAAAGACGGGATTAGTTTTGGAGCCCCAACCGAAAGAGAATATCTATTAGGAAAGATGCTGATTGAGGCTTTACCATCAATGGAAGTGATCCGCTTGGTGAATTCCGGTACAGAAGCAGTAATGAGCGCTCTTAGGTTAGCGAGAGGTTATACCGGCCGGGATAAGATCTTAAAATTTGCAGGCTGCTATCACGGCCATTCCGATGGAGTATTAGTTAGGGCTGGTTCCGGAGCTCTAACCTTAGGTCACCCTGATAGCGCCGGAATTCCTAAGGATTATGCCCAAAATACCCTGGTCGCTGCCTACAATGACGGAGAACAACTGGAAAGAATCTTTCGAAAATACGGCAACGAGCTGGCGGCCGTCATTATTGAACCAGTGGCGGCCAATATGGGAGTGGTGCTGCCTAAGGTAGAATTTTTACGACGGTTAAGGGAGTTAGCAAGTTTATTTGGAGTTCTACTGATATTTGATGAAGTGATTACCGGATTTAGGATTTCCTATGGAGGGGCTCAGGGGTATTATGGGATTAGACCCGATATTACTGTTCTCGGCAAAATTATCGGGGGTGGTATGCCCGTGGGAGCCTATGGTGGAAGCCGAGAAATTATGAAAATGGTTTCCCCGGAGGGAGCAGTGTATCAGGCCGGTACCTTATCGGGAAATCCGATTGCCATGGCGGCCGGGATCAAAACTCTGGAAATTTTAAAGGCTACCCCGGAATTATATGAGCAATTAGAGTTAATGGGTAATGAGTTAGAAACTTCTTTTCATAATCTAGGACAAAAATACCAGCTTCCCGTGAAAGTAAACCGCTTAGGGTCCTTATTGAGTCTTTTTTTTAGTGACCATCAAGTTGTTGACTATAAAACGGCAATGCAAGCCGACTCTAGCTTATTTACCCGTTATTTTCGTTATATGCTCCAAGCTGGGATTTATCTTGCTCCTTCTCAGTTTGAGGCCATGTTTATCTCCGGCGCCCATACTCAGCAGGATCTGATTGAGACGCTCGCTTCCGTAGAGCAATCATTTCAGAAAATAACGGCTAACGCTCCTCATTAAGGAAATACCGAATTATACCGAGAGGAAATATAAATTATTACCTTTGGAGTATTGACAAGATTAAGGAAGTCGCTTATAATCAAAGCATACAAAACATATACGAATACATTGGTATGCGAGTTGGAGGTGAGTTAATGTCTCAGATTAAAAAAAATTTGACAGATTTAATTGGCAATACCCCTTTGCTAGAATTGGCAAATTATAATAATCTTAATAACTTGGCGGCCAGATTGATTGGCAAGCTGGAATATTTTAATCCTGGAGGTAGTGTCAAGGATCGCCTTGGTCAAGCCATGCTAGTTGATGCAGAAGAAAAAGGGCTGCTGACTAAGGATACGGTAATTATCGAACCTACTAGTGGTAATACCGGAATTGCCCTGGCTTTTGTTGCAGCCACCAAGGGCTACCGACTGATTCTGACCATGCCTGAAACCATGAGTGTAGAAAGAAGGAATCTCCTCAAAGCCTTAGGAGCTGAACTAGTGCTAACTCCCGGTCCCGAAGGGATGAAAGGCGCAGTTAAAAAAGCCGAGGAGCTGGTGCGGGAGATCCCGAATTCATTTCTGCCGCAACAATTTAAGAATCCTGCCAACTCAGAGGTACACCGGAAAACCACTGCGGAGGAAATCTGGAGAGACACTGAGGGTCAGGTAGATATTTTTGTTGGAGGAGTCGGGACCGGAGGCACCATTACCGGAGTCGGTGAGGTTTTAAAGCAGAGAAAGCCAGAGATCAAGGTGGTTGCGGTGGAACCCGAGGCTTCTCCGGTTTTATCCGGGGGGAATCCGGGGCCCCATAAAATTCAAGGAATAGGGGCCGGGTTTGTGCCGGAGATATTAAACAGAGGGATTATTGATGAAATATTCAAGGTCAGAAATGAAGAAGCCTTTGCTACAGCAAGGAAGCTGGCCAAAACCGAAGGGATCTTGGTGGGCATTTCTTCAGGTGCGGCTACCTTTGCGGCCACAGCAATTGCCCAAAGGCCGGAACATAAAGGAAAGAATATTGTAGTGCTGCTTCCGGATACGGGGGAAAGGTATCTTTCCACGGATTTATTTCGGGAAGATTAACAGAGAGCCCTTCATTAAATTTGGCGTTTTTTAGTGAAGGGTTTTCGTTTGGTTTTAATCAAGAGTAAAATGATAGGAATTATAATGTTTCAGAGAAGAGGGTTGGAATATGGCAGAGAAACCATTGCGCAGTTTTACCAAAGCTATTTCATGGCGGGTAACCGGGACCTTGGATACCATGCTCTTGTCTTTCCTAATCACCGGGAAGCTAAAGTTTGCTGTATCCATTGGCATTGCTGAGTTAGTTACGAAAACAGGACTCTATTTTCTCCATGAGAGACTATGGAATAAAATCAAATTTGGAAAAGATCAGGATCCTGAGTATCATATATGAGGAGGGAATGAATTGAAATTTGATCAAGATGACTTAAATTACCGGTTTCAAGATGGATCAGCCGAGGCGATCATCCGATACGCCATACAAACAGCAGGAGTATCGCGAATTGCCCTTGCCTCAAGCCTTTCCATTGAGGATCAAGTACTTACGGACCTTGTTTTAAAAATAAACAAAGAGGCCAGAATTTTCTTCATTGATACCGGGAGACATTTTCAGGAAACCTACGACTTAATGACAGCAACCATGAGTAAATATAATTTTCATTACGAGGTATATGCTCCTGAAACTGAGCACCTAGAAGTAATGGTCTCTCATTATGGCCCTAATTTTTTTTATGAAAGTAGGGAATTACGAAAAAAATGCTGCGCAATTAGGAAGGTTACTCCCCTTACCAGAGTTTTAAGCAGTGTAGAGGGGTGGATTTGTGGTTTGAGAAAGGAGCAATCCCTCACCCGGCAGGAGATAGCGCTTTTTGAATGGGATCAAAAACATTCCCTTTACAAAATAAACCCGCTGGCTTTTTGGCCAGAAGAAAAAGTGTGGGAATATCTAACAGAGCATCAGGTGCCCTATAATGATCTGTATAACAAGGGATTTCCCAGTATAGGCTGCCAGCCTTGCACTAGAGCAGTAAAGCCCGGCGAAGATGTCCGCAGTGGCCGGTGGTGGTGGGAGGAACCTGATAAAAAGGAATGTGGGCTACATAGCCCATTAGTTTCAGGAGGAGCAGATAAATGAATTATTTAGATAAATTAGAAGCTCAAAGTGTTTATATCCTCAGAGAAGCTTATCGGGAGTTTAAAAGTATTTGTATGCTGTGGTCCATTGGCAAAGATAGTACTGTCCTTTTGTGGTTGGCTCGGAAAGCCTTTTTTGGCCATGTGCCGCTTCCTTTAGTACATATCGATACTCATTATAAAATTCCGGAGATGATTAACTATCGAGATGAACTTGCTTTGCAGTGGAAGTTGACTATGCTATACGGAGAGAACGCGACCGCCTTGGCCCAAAAACAGACTTTTCCTGACGGAAACACGGATCGGATCACCTGTTGCCGCAATCTAAAATCCGAAGCCTTAAAGCATACCCTTTCGGGAGAATGGCCTAGATATATACTAGATCATAGTAGTGGTCAATATGTACCCGATTTAAATAGAGAACAATATACTGGCGTGATTGTCGGGGTGAGAGCGGATGAAGAAGGCAGCCGCTCCAAGGAGAGATACTTTTCACCGCGGGATCAAGAGAATGACTGGGATGTAGGAGACCAACCACCGGAGTTTTGGAATCAGTTTAAAACCGACTTTGTTCCCGGGACCCATATCCGGATTCATCCCTTGCTTGATTGGACGGAATTGAATATTTGGGAGTATATTGAAAGAGAGCAGATTCCGATTACGCCCCTCTATTTTGATCAGGGTAATGGGAAACGTTACCGCTCCTTGGGATGCTATCCGTGTACTTTTCCGGTGGAATCAACTGCCCGAAATGTGGGTGATATTGTTGAAGAATTAAAGAACGGTAAGTTTGCTAAAATTGCCGAAAGATCCGGTCGCGCTCAGGATCAAGATGATGGCGGCGGCCTGGAAACTTTAAGAAAGAGTGGGTACATGTAAGATGAAGACTAGAGAACAGATGAATATCGTCATTGTGGGGCATGTGGATCACGGTAAAAGTACGGTAATCGGGAGATTGTTGGCGGATACCGGCTCCCTTCCCGAGGGAAAGCTGGCGGCAGTAAAAGGATATTGCCAAAAGAATGCCAGGCCTTTCGAATATGCCTTTCTGCTGGATGCCTTAAAAGATGAGCAGGCCCAAGGGATTACCATTGATACGGCCAGATGTTTTTTTAAGACCAATAAAAGGGATTACATCATTATTGATGCCCCGGGGCATATCGAGTTTTTGAAAAACATGGTCACCGGAGCTTCCCGGGCCGAAGCGGCTCTTTTGGTAATAGATGCTCAGGAAGGGATTAAAGAAAATTCCAAAAGGCATGGCCAGATTGTTTCCATGCTGGGCATCCGTCAGGTGGTTGTCTTAGTCAATAAAATGGACCTGGTGAATTATGGGCAGGACGCCTTTAATTTAATTACTCAGGAATTTACCGAGTTTTTACACCAGGTAAATATTCAGCCCGTCAACTTCATCCCGATCAGTGCCTTTAATGGTGATAATATTACCACTAGATCAGCAAACACTTTGTGGTATAGTGGTCCGACGGTTTTAGAGCAATTAGAGGGATTGGCAAACCGCAAAACAACTACGGAGCTTCCCTTGCGCATGCCGGTACAGGATATTTACAAATTTACGGCTGGAGGGGATAAGCGGCGCATTGTGGCTGGGACCATTTTAAGCGGGGCAATCAGCAGCGGAGATCAAGTAGTCTTTTTGCCTTCCCACAAGAAAAGCATTGTCAAAAGTATCGAGGGTTTTAATATTCAACCGCGGGAGAGGGCCGCTGCCGGGGAAGCCGTGGGAATAACTTTGGAAACTCAGATCTATATCAAACCTGGGGAGTTAATGGTTAAAGTAAATGAAAAACAACCCGCGGTTAGTTCCCAAATTAAAGTGAATCTATTTTGGGTAGGCAAAGCTCCTTTGGTAAAAAATAAAAACTATAAATTAAAAATTGGCACCACCAGAATAGCCGTACAACTGGTGGAAATATTAAATATTATTGATGCTACGGAATTAAATGTTAACACCTTAAAGGAACAGGTTGAGCGGCATGATGTTGCCGAGTGTATATTTGAAACTGCCAGCCCTATTGCCTTTGACCCGATTTCCGTAATTGAACTAACGGGAAGGTTTGTCATCGTAGATAATTATGAGATATCCGGTGGAGGCATTATTATTGAGGCGGTCTCCTCTTCCGCAAATCCAGGCACGAAAGAGGGCCAGGTTAGAGAAATTTTAGGGGAAAAAGGTAATCAGCAAGCATTGAAAAGAAATGGTTTAATGCGGCAAGTTCAGCCAAATTATTGGGTATTAAGATTAAGAATGGCGGGGGGCCAAATACAGGCGGAGCAATTGCTAAAGGTTGCTGAAATCGCGCAGCGGTATGGCCAAGGCTCTCTTCATCTGACGGCCAGGCAGAGTATTGAAATCCCTTTCATTAAGTTAGCAGATCTGGAAGTGGTAAAAAAAGAATTCCTGGCAGCTGGGTTGCAGCCTGGAGCAGGGGGCGCGCGAGTAAGAACTATTACGGCATGTCAGGGTAGTACAATTTGTGCTAGGGGTTTAATTGAGACCACCGCTTTGGCCAAAGAATTTGACCAAAGATATTATGGGAGGGAATTACCTCATAAATTCAAGCTGGGGATCACTGGCTGTTCTAATAACTGTCTCAAGGCGGAGGAAAATGATCTTGGTGTAAAAGGTGGAATGCAACCGGAATGGGTCGAAAGCAACTGTAATTTTTGTGGGATTTGTGCCGCCCTCTGCCGTTCCCAGGCTATTACCGTAGATAAAGAAAAAGCAGCATTGGTTTATCGGGAAACTAATTGTCATTATTGCGGCCGCTGTGTTAAAGCATGCCCACGGCAGGCCTGGAAAGGTAGCGAAGGATTTTTGGTCTATTTCGGAGGCTTATTCGGCAATCAGATTGCTATTGGCAAGCAACTTTTGCCAATAATATTTTCAACAGAAGAGCTTCATCAGGTGGTAGAAACTACGTTGGCCTTCTTTAAAAAACAGGGCAAAGCAAAGGAGCGTTTTCGCAATACCCTAAACCGGGTAGGTTGGAAACTCCTGCAACAGGAACTTGATGAGGTTGTAAGAAGATAAAAGACCCTTATATATACAATGCAAGTTAAATATTTATTAAAATGTAAAATGTTAGATAAGAAAGCTTTTTGATTAAAATATTAACGAAGAGCTTTTTTTTCGTTTGTTTTTTCGGTATACTAGATATAGAAAAGGTGAGGAGATGATTTTTTGTTAAAAAAGCTACCCATTGGGATTCAAACCTTAAGCCAAATAATAAAGGATGGTTATGTTTATGTTGATAAAACCAGATATATTTACGAGCTTTTACAGGGTAAATACTATTTTTTTCCCGGCCGCGACGCTTTGGCAAAAGCCTATTAATCTCGACCCTGAAGGAGATTTTTTCGGGGAACCAGGAGTTGTTTCGCGGTTTGTGGATC
>JANQHU010000074.1 GCA_028282485.1 Bacillota bacterium | reverse complement strand
CGCACCCATTACAAGTCATGCCGAGAATGGCAAAGATTTCGTTTACTATTTGAGGCTCCATTAAGATCTCCCTCCTTTTAATTAAGGATTTGTTTTTTGGTAAAATTATATTATCAAAAATATATGAAGATTTTATGAATGCCAAAATCGTAGTCGGGAAAAAATAGAAAAAAATTATTTTTAAAATAGGTGAAAATTATGTTCCAAAAAATCAGAAACGATATTATTATGACTACCGCCTTGGCCGGAATGGCCGGAGCAATTACCCGAGCTGCTACCACCATGCTCTTCTTTTCCTTAGGCCACTCTAAAGAAGTAACTTTTGTCCAATTTGCCAAAATCATCTTTAATAAAAAAGAGCTGGTCCTGAGTCTTGATAATTTCGGCTATCTTTTTCTAGGTTTCGTTGCTTTCATTTCTTTGGGGGCCATCTTTACTATAGGCCTCAGTTACATGTATTTCAAAACGAGCACTAATTTTTACTTAATTAAAGGGGTTTTTTGGGGAATAGCCATCTGGGTCACCTTTCGAGCCCTCTTTTTACATATGGCCTTTCCCGGAGGCACCCCACATCTTTGGACACATTACAGTTCTGTACTGGGACATGTGTTCTACGGCTTAGTTAGCGGTTATCTAATTGTTAAATTTGGTACCTTTCTCAAACAACCTCACCAAAAAACCTCGAAAATCCGAAAAATAGCAAAAAATTAATTTTCTGCATAAAAAAAGATAATTGATGCCAAAATAAAACTAGTAAATTTAAATTTGAGGAGGCAATTTTGATGGGAGTATTAGCATCATCACCAAAAACAATGGATCTGTGTATTGATTTATGTACCAAATGTGCCCGGGCTTGCGCAGAATGCCTGGATGCCTGTTTAAACGAAGCCGATGTCCAAGCCCGAACTAATTGTATTAAAATTCTCAACGACTGTGTCGAAATCTGTTTTTTAGCCAGCCAATATATGTCCCGGAATAGTTCTTTTGCCAAAGCCTTATGTACATTATGTGCCAACATCTGCGAAGCTTGTGCCAAAGAGTGCGAAATGTTTAATAACGCTCATTGTAAAGCCTGTGCCCAAATTTGTCATGATTGTGCCAATGAATGCAAAAAAATGAGTGCCCCTACCAAATCCATGGCTTATGCCTAATAAAAATTCACCCTGATAACGAGCAGTTCCTGGTTTAAATAAAACAGTTCTTCTTGTTATCAGGGTTAAATAAAATTATTTACTATTCTAAACTAAAAATTCCGTTAATTTGCCAAACTGAGCAACATTTCACGCACTATTTTGATTCCCAAAAGCTGGGTAGCCCCGGTAGCGTCATAATTCGGTGCAATCTCCACCAAGTCAGCTCCCACTACCTTTAACGGTGCTAACTCCCGGATAAACTGAAATAATTCCCGGGGCCTAATCCCGCCCGCTTCGGGCCTTCCAGTTCCTGGGGCAAAAGCCGGATCCAAGACTGCAATATCAATGGTAATGTAAATAGGGTAAGGCTGTAATTCTGCGAGACAATTCCGAAAAGGGAGGAGCACTTCTTCCGGAAAAAGCCTGGTGAACTCACGGGCATATTCAAATTCCCGCCGCTCCCCGGAACGAATTCCAAATTGATAAATGCGCCCCGGCCCCAGAGACTGAGCCGCCAAACGCATTACAGAGGTGGAAGAATACTTTTCCCCCCGGTACTCTTCTTTCAAAGCCGCGTGAGCACCTAAGTGGACAATTCTCAAGTCGGAATATTTACTGATCATAAAATGCAGGGCCGCCCAACTGATTAGGTGTTCGCCTCCTAAAAGGAACGGGATTTGGCTATACAAATCAATCTTGAGAACCGCTTGTTTAATAATTTCCAAAGATTTATAAACATTACCGCATGGCAAACAGAGGTCTCCCGCATCAAAAAAAGGCGTCTGGCTTAACTCGCGGTCCTGATAAAAACTATACTCTTCCAGACCGTCTGCTACTTGCCGCACTCCCTGTGGGCCAAAGCGAGCACCGGGCCGAAAAACCGCCGTATCATCCAGAGGTGCCCCCAAAAGAACCAGCTTGGCTCCTTGATACTCCGTTGTACCTTCGCCAAAACGGTTCTGCAAATTATTATGCATCCACCAATAAGATTCACTCATCGCACTTTTTCCTCCCTTACTTTTTTAGCAAAAAATCCTTTAATCTTTCACTAAATCTGCTACAAACTGGGGCAGTTGAAAAGCTCCTTGATGCAAATCCGGACTATAATACTTGGTTGTTACTGTCTGCTTGGTAGAAAAATCCACTTCCAAAGGGCTATATTTTTTACTAGCAATGGTAAAACTCCACAATCCGGAAGGATAAGTAGGAATACTGGCCAGATAAAGCTGCTTCCTAGGAAAGACACCCTTTAAGTTGCCGTGAATCATTTTGATCACCTCTTGATTGACAAAAGGAGATTCAC
>JANQHU010000073.1 GCA_028282485.1 Bacillota bacterium | reverse complement strand
TAACCGATCAGTAAATGCAGATCGATTTTTTGATTTAAGTATGATAATAGATAGGCACGCAAGCTTTGCAACAGAAAGCGAAGTAGGATTACTAAAATTAATCCGGAAGAAATAACGGTTAACGCTTTTTTCAAATTATAAGCTAAGATATCATCAATAATGAATTTCAAATAAAAGGCACTAATAATACTAAGGAAGGCTAAAATTAAAGAGATCCAGAAGATTTGAAATAATAATTTTTTTTGGGGAGAGATTAATCCAAAAAACCACTGGTAGTTTTTTTGAAAAAAATTATCCTGGTTGAGGAAATTGGTTTGCGGGAGAGTAACTATTAAAATACCGGACCAAATCTTAAAAAAGTCTTCTAAACTATATTTTAACTCCCCTTTTTCAGGAATAGTAACGACAACTTCTTCTGGGTGAATTTGGTTAATGATTAAATATCCAATTGGTTCATTTGGGGATAAAGTAACCGGTGCAATTGCAGGCAAAGGGAGTTTATAAAAAATGTTTTCTGGATTTACCCGGATTGCTTTTACAGATAAGCCTAAGGCTTCGGCTACTTTAATTAATTGGTCGGAATCCCTGATAACGTTTTGCTTAGTTATTTCTCGTATTTTATGAGAGGCTGCTTTAATACCGTAATATTGAGTAATAATATTGAGACAGGCGGTACCAGAATCAAGCTTATTACTTTGATAAAGATTTTTAATCAGATTCTTATTAAAAATATTCATAATTAAAACCTCAATCTAACAGGTGATTCTAAATTATTTTAATTGATTTTGGGTGGAAAAACAATACATTAACAAAAAATAACTGGTTATTTTTTCATGTATTTAACGAAAAGCCTAATTATAGCTAATTTTGACTTAGTTAGCCCATAAAAAACGAAATTTAAAAGGTGTTAGTTGCTGAGGATTTTTTATTGACATTTTTTTAAATAAAATATACATTATTAATAGATTCAATATGATATAAGAGGGAAGAAAAAGAAATTTAAGATGATTTTTTTTGCAAATAGTATAATATTTTTTAAACAAAGTGGGTCGATAAGTAAAAATGAAATTATTAGAAGATTACAAAGTACCTTTTTTAACTAAAAAATTAGATTTTACCGTTAATTTGCCAGGCTCAAAGAGCATTACTAATCGGGCCTTACTATTAGCAGCTTTAAGCAATACGCAAGTTACCTTAAATAACGTTCTTTTTAGTGATGATAGTTATCATTTCATGGAGTCATTAAAATCCTTAGGTTTTAACCTGACGGTAACTGAGGAGTTAAAAAAGGTAGTGGTTATGGGAGAAAAGGGGCTTATTCCACGTTCGCGGGCCGCAATTAATGTGGGCAGTGCCGGGACAGCAGCCCGGTTTTTAACGGCCATGTTAGCCGCTAGTCAAGGGGAATATGAGGTTAAGGCTTCGGAGCAGATGCAGGCCAGGCCTATGAAGCCTCTTTTAGATGCCTTGCGATTTTTAGGAGTGGTTTTTGAGACCTCTTGCCGGGAAGATTCCTTGCCCTACGTAATTAAAACCGCTGGTTTTAAAGGAACCAAAGTAAAAATCCAAGCGGATCGCAGTAGTCAGTTTTTAAGTGCTTTATTAATGGTGGCTCCTTTAGCCCAGGATTCCTTAACTATTGAAGTTGAAGGAGACTTGATTGCCAAGCCTTATATTATAATGACTTTGAAAATGATGCAGTATTTTGGAGTTAAGGTTGAAAATCAATCATTTCAAAGCTTTTTGATTTCTCAGGGACAGGGTTATCAAGGAAGAGATTTACAGATTGAGCCTGATGTTTCCAATGCCAATTATTTTTGGGCAATGGCTTTTTTAACCGGAGGCAGAGGAAAAGTTTCCGGGATTACCCAAGATTCATGGCAGGGGGATATTGCATTTTTAAAAGTTTTAGAAAAAATGGGAGGCCGAGTGGAGCAGCATCCGGATGGAATCTCCTTAGAGGGACCATCCCAAGGTCTTTTTCCGGGAATTGAGATTGATTTGGGGGATATGCCGGATCAAACAATGACCTTAGCAGCGCTAGCGCCTTTTGCACAAACCCCTACCATCATTCGAAACATTAGTGTTATTAAATATCACGAATCCAATCGGTTACAAGCCATTATTAATGAGTTAGGGAAGATGGGGCTCGAGACTGAAGAACTGGACGACGGAATTATTATTCATCCGGGTCAGCCGCGAGCCGTTGCCATCGAAACCTATGATGATCACCGGATGGCCATGGCGTTTGCATTAACTGGCCTAAAGGTGCCGGGAATGATTATTAAAAACCCGAGGTGTACGGCCAAAACCTTTAAAGATTATTTTCAGGTGTTTGAGGGAATTGTTAAGTAATATTGATATTTTAATAAAAAATTGAGGTTAAAATTAATGAAAAGATGGCAGTGTATCGTTTGTGGTTACGTTTATGTGGGAGCGGAGCCACCGGAAAAATGTCCCGTTTGTGGGGCGGGAGTCGATTATTTTAAAGAGTTACAGGAGATCTTGGGAGTCAAAGCTTTTAATAACCATGAAGCATTACAAGAAGTATTGTTTCAAGTTCCCTGCGGCCTTTTTGTCGTAACAGGAATCCATGAAGAAAAACCAAATGGAATGATTAATAACACGGTGTTTCAAATTACCGATGATCCTTTACAACTCCTATTGGGAATGAATAAGAGTCTATTAACTACTGAGTATATTCAAAAGAGCGGAGTTTTTGGGATCATCTTTTTAACCCCAGAGCAACTTCATCTGGTGAAGCGATTTGGCTTTCAATCGGGACGAGAAATTGACAAATTCCAGGGCTTAGATTGGTATCGCGGCGTTAGTGGTGCTCCCCTTTTAAAAGAATGTTCCGGATATATTGAAGGCCGGATTAAGCCGGAGCAGACTATGGATGCGGGAACCCATTTAGTTTTTTTAGGTGAAGTTTTAGCTGGCGATTTTCAAAAAGAGGCTCAAGTTTTATCATATCAAGAATACCGGAAGCGGAAAGCGGAGTTGTGGCAGTAAATGGCTGATTTTTTTACTTTAGGAATCGAGACTTCCTGTGATGAGACGGCGGTGGCGGTAGTTGCTAATGGAACGAGGATTTTAAGTAATGTTATTAGTTCTCAAGTAGCTACTCATGCCAAATTTGGGGGAGTGGTTCCAGAGATGGCCGCTAGAGAACATGGGGAAGCTATCTTGCCCGTCTATCAGATGGCTTTAGCTGAAGCTAATGTCAAATTGAAGGATATTGGATTAGTAGCAGCCACCTATGGGCCCGGCTTGATAGGTTGTCTGCTGGTTGGTTTATCTTTTGCTAAGGGCTTGGCTTTGGCAACCGGGCTTCCTTTTGTGGGGGTAAACCATATCGAAGGCCATATTTATGCCAATATTTTAGAACGAACGGAAGTGAAACTCCCTTTAGTCTGCCTGACGGTTTCGGGAGGTCATACCGATCTACTTTATTTAGAAAAATGGGGGAGTTACCGGATTTTGGGAAGAACTCGGGATGATGCGGCTGGAGAAGCCTTTGATAAAGTGGCCCGGGTGTTGGGCCTTGGTTACCCCGGCGGTCCGGAGGTTGAAAAAATAGCCAAAGGAGCAGTAGCTGATTTAGAATTTGCCAAAATCAAAGGTTTAAATGATACCTATGATTTTTCTTTTAGCGGTTTAAAGACAGCGGTGATTAATTATTTGAATCGGGAACGGCAACAAGGTAAGGAAATAGATCAAGCTAGAGTAGCTGCTAGTTTTCAACGCCTAGCCATCGAACAGTTGGTGGGAAAGTTGAAAAAAGCAGTAGTGGATTATGGGGTGGCCACGGTACTTTTATCAGGAGGAGTGGCGGCTAATAGTTACTTGAGGGAAAAATGTCTACAGTTGACCAATGATCTGGGGATAACTTTGTATTATCCCCCAGTAAAGTTATGCACAGATAATGCAGCGATGATCGGTTCAGCCGGCTATTTTAAGTATTTATCAACGGGTGGGGATGCTCTTTGTTTAACAGCTAATCCGAACTTGCATTTGTGAATTGGGGATAGTCAAATCAGGCTTTTTGTGGATTAAAATAACAAAGATCAGCAAAAAAATTGATATATAAAGAAAAGATCAGTTAGGAAAGACTGTTGATAAGTATGTGGATAATGTTGATAAGTATCTGGAAAAGTAAAAATGAGTTTAGAGAATCATTGTGGATAAGTTGTTGATAATGTTGATAAGTTGAGATTATGAGAGGTTATGATGAATCATTCAAAAATAATTTTAAAAAATATGGTTTTTTATGGAAAACACGGGGTGTATACAGCCGAGAAAGAACTAGGACAACGTTATGAAGTGGATTTAGAATTAGTGGCTGATTTTAGCAGCGCCGGCCAAAATGATGACTTAAACCAGACTATTAATTATGCTGAAGTTTATCAGCTAGTTAAAGAAATAGTCGAAGCCGAAAAATATAACTTGATCGAGGCTATTGGGACTGCAATTATTCGGAAAGTAGGGGGCGCTTATGACCTGGAGGAAGTAACCGTTAGGGTACGGAAACCCCAGCCGCCCGTGGGGGGCTTAATGGATGCGGTGGAGTTTGAAATGACTGATTTTAATTCGTAAAGAAAAATCAAGGATTAATGAAATTGATATTATTTAGTTATCGTTAGGGGGCGTTTTGACGACATATAACATAAGTAGTCAAATTTATGAGGAGGTATTTTTATGAATAAATTAAAAAAAGAACGATTACTAGCTGGATTGACGTTAGTACTGACCTTGGTTTTTGCATTAGGAAGTATCCAAATTGCCAGAGCGGCCGTGCCTACACTCGGGGAATTAGAGGATAATATTTATACTAATGAATACTTTGGTCTAACTATTACGCTTCCGGAAGGTTGGTCAGTACCGAATAAAGAGATCCAAAAAAAGATTTTAAGTGCCGGAAAAAATATGGTGGCGGGAAATGATGAGGAATTACAAAAGCAGTTAGATTTAGGTGAATTAAATAGTTTTAATCTATTGTTTGTCTCTAAATACCCAATTGGTTCCCCGGTAGTGTCTAATCCTAATCTTATATGTATTGCGGAGCGACTTCCGGTAAAAATAAGCATTGAAAAATATTTGTTGCATTCGAAAAAATTGTTACAAAAAACACAGATTCCTTACCAATTCGGAGAGAAGATAAAAAGAATCAAGATTTCCGGTAGAGATTTTGCGGTAATGGAGGCTTATTTTGAAAATGGTAGTGCTAAAATTAGTCAAGAATATTATTGTGGTCTTTTTGACAATTATATTTTAAATTTTATTTTGTCCTTTTCTAGTGAAGAAGAAGCTGAAGAAGTAAGGGCTATTTTAGCAACGGTTCAATTTAAATAAAGGTTTTATAAAAAACAACTACATTAAACAGAATATAATGGAAAAAATATTTGTAATAGTGGTTGTTTAGTGGTATAATTAATACAAAATGGCTGATATCAAATAGGAATCAGACTGTTTGAGAAACTAACTTTAAAAAGAAGATTCTTTAAAAGCCGCTTGGAGCTTTTTCTTTTTTGAAAAGACCGAGACGGAGGGATAAATTAGGAAAGTAAGGCCTTCCGTTTAGGAAGGTTTTCTTAATATATAGCTTCAAATGAAGTAGCCTTTATCAGATAATATGAAAATTATTGAGGAGTCTTTTGTAAATGTCCAAAATAATCACTCCGTTAAAGTTAAAACAGATGAAGGAAAGCCAAAAATCAATTGTGATGGTTACTGCTTATGATTATACTAGTGCCAGATTAATTGATGAAACAGACATTGAGTTAGTATTAGTAGGCGATAGTTTAAATATGGTAATGCTAGGCCAGCCGAATACTTTATCAGTAACCATGGACGAGATGTTACATCATACGAAAGCTGTGAAGCGGGGCATTAGTAGATCAATGGTGATTGGTGATATGCCCTTTTTGTCATATCAGGTCTCCCCGGAAGCTGCCTTAGTAAATGCCGGGCGTTTTGTGCAGGAGGCGGGTGCTTATGGGGTGAAATTAGAAGGAGGCAGCCCGGTAGCCCAGACCATCAGACAGATTGTCAATGCCGGCATTCCGGTAATGGGCCATTTGGGATTTACACCTCAAGCGGTTAATCAGCTGGGAGGCGCCTTTTTTCAGGGAAAGACGGCAGAACAGGGAACCAGGTTATTAGAAGAAGCATTACGATTAGAAGATGCGGGAGTTTTTGCCCTGGTATTAGAATTAGTTCCCTTAGAAGTCGCTGCGGTAATTACCAAGCGTTTGCAAATCCCGGTCATCGGAATTGGTTCTGGTGCTTCGTGTGACGGCCAAGTTTTGGTTTTTCATGATTTATTGGGTTTGAATAGGGATTTTCAGCCCAAACATAATAAAGTTTTTGCTGATGTAGGTGCTGTAATAAAGGATGGTTTGCATAATTATGTATCTGAAGTTCGGGAAGGCCACTTTCCCACTATAGATCATACTAAAAGAATGGCTACAGTTGAATATCAGAATTTTTTACAACAGTTAGAACAAATTAAAGGTTGAAGCATATAATGATCATTAATGAAAAAATTGAAGCACTGAAAAAGAACATAACCAAGGCTACCCAAGCCGGACAAACAATTGGTTTTGTCCCGACCATGGGTTATTTTCATGAAGGGCATTTAACTTTAATACGTCGGGCGAGGTCCGAAAATGAGATGGTAGTGGTCAGTCTCTTTGTGAATCCGTTGCAATTTGGGCCCCAAGAAGATTTAGCCAGATATCCCCGGGATCTGAAACGGGACT
>JANQHU010000005.1 GCA_028282485.1 Bacillota bacterium | reverse complement strand
AGTTAGCCAAAATTTCTTTGTTGGCCTCGGCTTCTTCTTTATTACTGATATGGTCAATAATTGGTTTATCATACTCATCTATTAAAAGGACTACTTTGTTGCCCAATTTTTGATACAGTTTTTGGACTAATTCGTTCAATTTCTCTTTATTGGCCTTCGCCTCTAGCTTTATTTCGTATTCCTGAGCCCTTCTTTCCAAAAAATAGCTCAAATTATTTTTAAATTCTTCTTTCCCATCCGAATGGGTGATGCTACTAAAATCAATATGTATCACCGGGTGCTTCTCCCAGGAGATTTGGTCGTAAATCCAGAGCCCTTGAAATAACTCCCGACTACCCGAAAAAATTTCTTTCAAAGTAGTGATTAAAAGGCTCTTTCCAAACCGCCGCGGCCGAGAGAGGAAGTAGTATTTGCCTTCGAATAAACGGTAAATATATTCCGTTTTATCAATGTAAACATAATTTTCTTCAATTAATTCTCGAAAGGTTTGGATGCCAATTGGTAATTTTTTCACTGTTTTTAACTCCCGCTATTTAATCTATCTCTAGTATAACGAAAAAAGCACAAAAGCAAAAGGAAAATTTTATAGGCAAGGTTTTTGTTTTATAAAATTTTTATAAATAGTTAAGTTAAGGGCAAGGCCGCTTTTTTTATGACTACTTATTTGTTAACTTTTGAATTAATTTCTATACAAATGTAGTAAAAAAATATTTTTGTAAACTAAATGTCAAGTAAACCTTGACATTTTCCGTTTAAATGTTATATTATAGACTAAACATAACATATATATTACATCGAGTGGTTGATTAAGTGAAGAATGGAGTGATTAACATGAGAAAGATTGCGATTTATGGGAAAGGTGGTATTGGAAAATCCACTACTACTCAAAACACTGTAGCTGGATTAGCGGAGCTAGGGAAGCAAGTAATGGTGGTCGGTTGTGATCCTAAAGCTGATTCAACCCGGTTACTTCTGGGAGGGTTAGCCCAAAAGTCGGTTTTGGATACTCTTCGGGAAGAAGGAGAAGATGTGGAACTGAATGATGTGATGAAAGGTGGTTTTTGTAAGACCCTTTGTGTGGAATCGGGAGGACCGGAGCCCGGCGTTGGTTGTGCCGGCCGGGGCATTATTACCTCCATTAATCTCTTAGAACAACTGGGAGCCTATGAGGAAGAACAGAATTTAGATTATGTTTTTTATGATGTCTTAGGGGACGTTGTGTGTGGTGGTTTTGCCATGCCAATTCGTGAAGGAAAGGCCCAAGAGATTTACATTGTTGTTTCCGGTGAGATGATGGCCATGTATGCGGCTAATAATATTTGTAAAGGGATTATGAAGTTTGCCGAAGCCGGAGGAGTACGGTTGGGCGGTTTGATTTGTAATAGCCGCAAAGTTGACAATGAAGAAGCCATGATTAAAGCTCTAGCCGAGAAATTAGGAACCCAAATGGTTTACTTCTTGCCCCGGGATAACATGGTCCAAAAAGCAGAGATTAATCGAAAAACCGTAATTGATTACGCTCCGGAACATCCCCAAGCGGATCATTACCGGGAATTAGCCAAACGTATTGATGAGAACGAGATGTTTGTGATTCCAAGGCCCCTCTCTATTGATGAATTAGAAAAATTATTAATTGAATACGGGATTGCTAATTAGAATTTGAGGACTGCAGAAATAAGTAATAACAATTGGTTACAAAAAAAGGAGGAGTCATGTAATGTTAATGATTAAAGCCATTGTTCGGCCGGAAAAATGTGATAATGTCTTAGCAGCCCTTATGGAAGCCGGTTTTCCGGCGGTTACCAAAATCTCAGTTTTTGGCCGGGGGAAACAACGTGGGTTAAAGGTGGGCGAGATTCACTATGATGAGTTACCCAAAGAGATGCTTTTTATGGTAGTTAAGGATCAAGATAAAGATTTTGTGATTAAAACCATTATTGATAGTGCCCGTAGCGGAGAAAAAGGAGCCTACGGTGACGGGAAGGTATTTGTCTGCCCGGTAGAAGAGGTTTATACCGTGAGCTCGGGAGTCAAAGAAGTTTAGTTTTGGCGGGAAGCTTATCAATTTGTGGGAAAGAAGGTGACGGAAGATGAAAGAAGTAGTCGCGGTAATTCGGATGAATATGATTAATAAAACGAAACAAGCTTTGTCGGAAGCCGGAGTCTCCTCCTTTACGGCTTTGCCGGTCATGGGTCGGGGGAAAGGGAAGGTGGATTTTGGTTTATTACAAGGGGCCAAGGCCGGACATGACGAGGCTATTGCCCAGCTGGGCAATGATTCCCGGTTGATTCCCAAACGATTACTAACCTTAATTGTTCCTAATAAGATGGTGAAAACCGTAGTTGAAACAATTATTAATATTAATCAAACCGGGAATCCCGGAGATGGCAAAATTTTTGTATTACCAGCCCAGGAGGCAATTCGGGTGCGAACCGGAGAACAAGGCGATGAAGTCTTGGATGAACAGTAAGGGGGAGAAGGCAAATGGTTAATAAATTTAAGGAACCGGGAGTAACAGCCATTAAAGAAGAAGTTTTGGAGATTTATCCGGCCAAAGTAGCCCGTAAACGAGCCAAACATATGCAGGAAGCAGATCCCAATCCGGAGACCATGCCGGAGATTGCGGCTAATGTCCGTACCATTCCGGGAATTATCACCCAACGGGGCTGTTGTTACGCGGGATGTAAAGGGGTGGTCATTGGACCTTTTCGGGATATTTTAAGCATTACCCACGGCCCCATTGGTTGCGGTTTTTATAGCTGGTTAACCAGACGGAACCTCACTAAACCGGAAAAAGAAACAGACGATAATTTTATGACCTATTGTTTAAGTACTGATATGCAAGAGGATGATATTGTTTTTGGCGGAGAAAAGAAGCTGAAGCAGGCTATTAAAGAGGCCTACGAAATTTTTAAGCCGCAAGCCATTGCCATCCATGCGACTTGCCCGGTAGGATTGATTGGGGATGATGTTCATGCTGTGGCTCGGGAAATGAAAGAAGCTTTAGGAATTAATGTTTTTGGTTTTAGTTGCGAAGGTTATAAAGGCGTCAGCCAGTCGGCAGGCCACCATATTGCTAATAATCAGTTATTAAAATCAGTAATTGGCAACAAGGATGAGTCGATCAAAGGGCCTTACAGTATAAATATGCTGGGGGAATATAACATTGGCGGGGATGCTTTTGTCTTGGAAGAATTATTAGAGCGCTGCGGGATTACCCTAAATACTACTTTTAGCGGAAATGGTACTTATGAGGGCATTGAAAAAGCCCATAATGTCCAGTTAAACGTAGTGATGTGTCATCGGTCCATTAATTATATTGCCGATATGATTGAAAAGAAATACGGTGTGCCTTGGATTAAAGTGAATTTTATCGGTGCCGAAGCCACCGCTAAATCCCTTCGGAAGATTGCTGCCTACTTTGAAGATCCCCAGCTGACCGAGCGGGTGGAAAAGGTCATTGCCGAAGAGATGGTCGCGGTCATTAAGACTCGAGATCAGATTCGCCAGCGTTGTCAGGGGAAAAAAGTAATGCTCTTTGTGGGCGGGTCAAGGGCTCATCATTATCAAGAACTTTTTAAAGAAATTGGCATGAAAGTGACTGCCGCCGGGTATGAGTTTGCCCACCGGGACGATTATGAAGGGCGTCGAGTAATTCCCAAAATCAAGATTGATGCTGATAGCCGCAATATTGAGGAGTTATGCGTCGAGCCGGATCCGGAGAAATACCAACCCCGGAAGACTCCCGAGGAAATGGCCCGGTTGGAGGCTAGTGGTTTTGAGTTTCGGGATTATGAAGGCATGATTACCGATATGGAACAAGGAACCATGGTCGTGGACGATATTAGTCATTACGAAACGGAAAAATTAATTGAAGTTTATCAGCCGGATCTCTTTTGTGCCGGAATCAAAGAAAAATTTGCCATCGAAAAAATGGGAGTTCCCAGTAAGCAGTTGCATAGTTACGATTACGGCGGCCCTTATGCCGGCTTTGAGGGAGCCATTAACTTTTATAAAGAAGTGGATCGGTTGGTAAATTCGCAAATTTTTAAAAAAATTAAAGCGCCCTGGCAAAAAAATCCGGAAATTATGGCTACCTACGGCGCTTAAA
>JANQHU010000033.1 GCA_028282485.1 Bacillota bacterium | reverse complement strand
GGAAATTGAATATCGCCAGCTTAACGGAGCGGATCATTTAGCAATTGCCCTCGACCTAGAAGCTAATGTCCTGGATATTAATAGTCCGGTTGATTATACCGCGCCTAAAAATAGCCCCATTATCGAAAAACATGCTGCTAAAATTTTAAATCAACGGATCCGCGAATTAATCACTAAAACCCAACAGCAATTCCGAGCGGATATTTTTGGCTTTGGCCGAGCCGTCACCAAGCGCTTTTGGACCACTGCTGCTTGGCAGGAATATAATTGGCCGAGCAAGTATCCCGAGGCAAAAATTAATATCCAAGTATCCGTAGCCATCCGCCGCGTTGGTATGCAATTTGCTCCTGTCAGGCCACACCGCTAACGGAGATAAAGTAAATAAAAGGCTAAGCCAATATTTAGGATTATCAAGGTTATAATTCCTAAAAACCCCAAATGGTTTTTGGCTTTCAACTCCTGCCAGGCAAAGTAAAAAGTATATCCTCCTACTATTAGGGGGACCAAAAAAACTAACCAACGCATTCCCACATTGCTCCTTTTGCAAATAAAATAACCAGTAAAAAAACTCATCTTAATCTTTATCTATAAAAACTAAAGCTGCTCTTTCTAGTATCTGAGCAGCTTTAATTCTTTATTATTATTCTCCTATTTTTGCATTCCATGCTCTTAATTCCTTTTTTTAGCTACTATCTTCACAGCCACCTGAGCTCCCAGGGCTTCTAACTTCTCTTTTAACGCCTGGGCCTCAGCTCCCTTCAACCCAGAAATAATGCCTAATTTAGCTTTTTCATAACGCAAGGCCAAGACGGCCCCTTCTTCATGAGTTTGGCGAAACTCTCTTAAAAGTTGCTGGACTTTTTGAGTTTGCTTCCCTGTTTTCACAATTTCCAGTTGATAAACAGCCTCAGGGGACTCCTTAATACTAAGCTGGCTAAGGGATTGCGGGTGGGAAGTCTTTAACGAATCATCGGCAATTTTTCTATTTACTAAAAAAGCCATACAAAAACAGATCACAATAATCCCCAGGCTTCCCGCAATTGAAAAAAGGGGTGGTTGTTTGAAAAAAGATTGCCACGTAACTAAGAACCCTTTTTGGGCCTGCAAATTCTCTTGGCGAATTCGACTCCGCCAACCAGCCTGAAACTGGGGTGCTAAAGCTGGTTTTTCAGCATTAGCTAACAAATTAACGGTATTTTGTAATTCATCATACTGATTTCTACAAGCCTGGCAACTCTGCAAGTGTTGCGCCATTCGCTCTTTTTGAGGAGCATTTAGTTCCTGATCAAGATAGGCTGTTAACTGTTTTCGATAAAAATCACATCCCATGTTGCACCCTTCCTTCTATTAGAACACTATATTTAGGACGCGTAGCCAACTTTTGGCGAAAAGACTCTCGCGCTCTACTGAGCCGAGACTTAACCGTACCTATGTTACAATTTAAAACTTGAGAAATCTCATTATAGTCTAATCCTTCAATATCTTTAAGAATCAAAATAGTACGGTGTTCTTCGGTAAGTAGTAACAATATTTCTTGAATCAATTGAAAACGTTCCTTTTGTAATACATTTTCCATGGGGGTCACATCCCCGGCTAAAGGCTCATAACCGCTTTCTTTGGCCTCTTCTAAGGAAGAATCTTTTCTTTTTTTACGTTTCCGGATCTCATCAAGGCATAAATTGGAGACTACCCGATATAACCAGGTTTTAAAAGAAGATTTTCCATTAAAATCTTTAATCTTTCGATAAACCCGCAGCAGTGCTTCTTGTCCTACATCAGAAGCATCATGATGATTCCCAAAAAAACGGTATGTAAGATTATAAATCATTGTTTCGTAGTTGCCTAATAGTTCTTCAAAAGCCACTGCGTCATCGGCCTGGCATTTTTTAATTAGGATTTGTTCCTCCACTTCAGATCAATCCTCCTGCTTTTTAAGAGTAGATCACCAAGGGTTACTCTTACTTTTAAATTATAACTAGTTCTCTCAGGAGAATCAACCAAAAAAACTATAAATAATAATTAATAACATTAAAAGCCAAGAATGCCATTATTATTACAGCATTATTTTTGAGCCGGCGACGTTTATAACTAGCGTGACTAACTTTAAACTTATGACGAAGCCAATAAAAGTTTTGTTCCCCACAAAAGAAAGGAGTATTAAAAAATGTATAAGCCACAAAAAAAATCACAATACTGGTTAATCGGTATAATTATTATTTTAGTATTAATTCTCGGCAATCAAATTTGGGCTCGTTATTATTTGAATTCCCCCAAAAAGAGCCCTAAAGCAGCTCCGCCCGTTTCTAGTATTCAAAAAAAAGCTAAGAAGGCTTCCCCCAAACCATCACCCAGTGCTCAGCCTTCACCTACGGCTTCTCCCGATCAAGCAGCAAAAAAACCGGAGCCTCCCAAAGCACCCAGCCCCTATATAACCAGGGCTGAACTGGCTCAGCTGCTTGTAGAGACTCTGGGCTATCCCCTGGCTAGTGAAGAAAGCCGTTTTTCGGATACCACAGGCTTGACCACCAATCCTTATATTAACACCATTGTTGATAAGCAGATTATGAAAGCTTACGATGACGGAAATTTTCAACCTGATTTAATCATCAACCGAGCCCAATTAGTTTTATATTTAGTTCGCAGCCTTAATTTCGATCAAAAAAGTTTAGCCTTACCACCAGAATGGCCTTCTAGTTTTGTCGATATTAAGCCTCAGGACTGGTTTTTCTCTTACGTAGAACTAGCCAAACAATTTGAGCTATTACCCTCGAACTACGAGACTAGCTTTGAACCCCAAAAAGCCGTCACCAAAACCGAAGCTCAAAAAAGTGTCGCGGCTCTCAAAAAACTAGAAATAATTCAAGGTAAAATCTCGAATATAGATTCGAATAGTGGTTTAATCACGATCACTACCAATGAAACCGATGCTAAATTAGGAATTGTTTCATTAGAAACTTTAATCTACCGTAATAATAATCCGGCTTCCCTGGAAGGGCTTTTAAAAGAAGATACTATTGCCGCGATTAGTTCGGCGGGCGGGGAAATAAAATATTTAATTGCTAAAGGGAAACTCTCCCAAAATGACTTATTGTCAAAAATCAGCAGCTTAACTAAAGAAAAGTTAACCACTGCCGATATTAAAGCGATTATTGCCGGAGACTGGAATCAAATCAAGGTTCGCCTCAAAACCGAACTTTTCAACCGTTTAATTGACTATGGCTTAACCCCTATGGAAGCCGAGAGCCTAATTGCCCAAGATTGGAATTATTTAGACAACCTCAGCCAAACGCGGGTAGCTTCGGTTTTAGCTGGTTACTCCGGGTTAAGTGAGGAGTTTTGCCAAATCTTATTGGCCCGGGATTGGGAAAAGATTAAAGAATACGGCACCTTAGAACTGGCCACCGTCGCCTTAGGGCATCTCTTAGGTAATTAATTAACTGGGCCATCTCGAAGACTAAAAGAAAAACCAACCAGAGGAAGCTGCCTTGAATTCTTCCGCGGTTGGTTTTTTCTTTTTTGATATCTTTAAGCTTTATTTCAAAAGGTTTTGCAACACTCTCTTACCCATGAAACCCATTCCCTTTAAAAGACCTTCTCCCCGAACACTATCAGTTTCCGATAAACCACTATCTACTACTTGAAAACTATGGTCTGCCGTATTATATAATACTAGGGCCGTATCATTCTTAGGTTCAAATTTATTTAAATCTTCCCAAGAACCCTCTTCCGGCTCTTTGGCAATTAGAATCTCCACCCTCTTATTTAAGCCGTATCTTTCATTAACTTCCTGTAACATTTTTTCAATTTCCGGGTTCATTTGCGGTTCTTTCCCAGCTTCTGTTATAAAAATCCCGGGAGAATCAAATGCTAAATTCCATTGTAAAGCATCGGATAATTCTTGTAGCTCTTTGGCCGATATTTTGTCTGCAAAGATTTGTTTAAAACAATCGACAAATGTACTTTGGCTTGTCTCCGTTGGCTGAAAATCATTAATATCCAGCTCCGCATCGCTATTTACCCGGCGAAGCTGAATTGGTTGGGATTTCTGAGCCTCAGAAGTTTTCTTACTAAGTACTAATTGGTCCCCGTCTTCATTTACATGTATTTGAGTAGAAGCACCTTCATCTTCTGGGTTAGCGCCCCTTTGTTCGGCCAAAAAATGTAACCTCCTTCGCTCTCTTTCTGCTGCTTGACGTTTTAAAGCCGCTTCTCCTTGCTCTTTTACTTCATCTAATAAATTAAAAAGGTTATCACCATACTTTTGAATCAGATTTTTTTGCAATTGCTCTTGAAAGTATTTATTTTCAGCATTCTGTGCCATTTTATCCAATCGGCCACCACCAAATCCTATCCTAGGATTCACCTTACCTATCATTTCTATCATTCCTTTATAAATAAAATAACCAGTATAATCGATAATTGCTTATAATTATCAATTATACTAGTTTATAAAACAACAGTATATATAATACCACACTACAACATATTATGCAATTCGAAATTTTATTTTTTTGTTTTCGTTATTTTCAGAAAACAAGCAATAAGCTATTCTTCAGAATTCTTTTTTACTATCAAGCATTAAGGTCACTGGGCCATGGTTAATTAATTCGACAGACATTTCACTCTGATAACGGCCTTTGGCCACCTGGATCCCTAAATCCTGCATTTTGTCACAAAACTGGTCGTACAGTTCTTTACCTACCTCAGCCGCCGCTGCCGTACTAAAGCCGGGTCGCCGACCCTTGCGGCAATCTCCGTAAAGGGTCGCCGCTGCCGTACTAAAGCTGGGTCGCCGACCCTTGCGGCAATCTCCGTAAAGGGTCGCCGCTGCCGTACTAAAG
>JANQHU010000014.1 GCA_028282485.1 Bacillota bacterium | reverse complement strand
TTAGAAAAGCATGGTTTGACTAATAGTTTTAATTTTATTCATTCGGATCATTCCCTATTTGGTAAACACCTTTTGATAAAAAAAATCTGCAAGAAATATAAAATTAAAACTAAAGAAATTTCGTTATATATTGGTGATGAAGATCGGGATGTTGGGGCAGCTAGAAAAATTGGCATTCCGGTAATGGCGGTAACTTGGGGTTATAATTCGGCAGTCCTTTTGAAAAAGAAACGGCCCAATTATCTGGTGAATTATCCCAATGAAGTTTTAAAAGTATTGGCTTTGCAGAACCAATTAGAAGACTGATAATAATTTTTAAAAAATGTACAAAATAAATAAAAGAGATTAACAAAAAAAGATGATTGATTTAAAAAACGGGGGTAATCATTTAAATGACAAAGGTAACCGCTTTACGAGAGATTCATGAGACGGCTTCAATTCATCCTAATACCAAAATTGGCCGTAATGTCAAAATCGGCCCTTTCGCCATTATTGGCGAAAATGTAGAAATTGGAGATAATTGTGTTATCGGGCCCCGGGTGGTGCTTGAAGGATGGACAACTATTGGGACGGACAATCAGTTTTACCATAGTGGCTCCATTGGTTGTGATCCCCAGGATTTAAAGTTTCAAGGGGAAAAAAGCTTTTTGCATATCGGGGATGGGAATGTTTTTCGGGAATACGTCACCATCAGTCGTGGGACGG
This sequence comes from Bacillota bacterium, assembly GCA_028282485.1. GTDB lineage: Bacteria > Bacillota > UBA4882 > UBA8346 > UBA8346 > JANQHU01. Next base: position 9,653 of record JANQHU010000014.1, on the reverse strand, counting down.
AAGGTGGTGGTGGGGAAACCCGCATTGGGAACCATAATTATTTTCAAGCCTATTCCCATATAGCCCATGATTGTCACATAGGGAGTAATGTTTTAATGGGAAATTGGGCGGCTTTAGCGGGTCATGTAACCGTGGAGGATGGAGTAGTCATTAGTGGCTTGTCCGGGGTGCACCAATTTACTAAAGTGGGCAAATTGGTTTTGATTGGCGCTAATACCAAAATTGTGAAAGACGTTCCTCCTTTTGTGATTGTGGACGGCAATCCGGCCCGTATGGTAGGAGTGAATTTAATTGGGTTGCGACAGAACGGAATTGAAGCTGAGGTGCGAAACGATATTAAAAAAGCCTACCGGATCCTCTATCGCTCCAATTTAACTATTAGTCAAGCCATTGAACAGATGGAGCATGAACTAGCGGGCCGTTTGGAAATTGACCATTTTATTCGTTTCTTAAGAAATGCCGAGCGGGGAATCATGCGGTAGAGAAAAAATATTGTTGACAACTTCTTTGCTATCAATTATAATAAATTATTTTGACTTTTTTGGACAAGAGTGATATAATTGAGAAGGAATTGTATAGTAAGGAAGGTGAGAAGGATGAGTGTTGGTAAGGTTTTGGAACAAATTAGAGAGAACTTAAATACTTTTGTCGGAAAGTCCATTAGAGTGAAAGCTAATCGGGGGAGAAAAAGAGTTTTTCAAATTGAAGGAATATTAGAAAAAACTTATCCGAGTGTTTTTGTGGTCTGTTTTAAAGAAAAACAAGCCGAACGACGTATTTCATACAGCTATGCAGACCTAATTACTAAAACAGTAGAACTATCCCATGGTGATAATTTGATCAGTTTTGAATAATAAATTATTGAGATAAAATATATGCCATAATAATTACTACAATACCCGTTTTCAAACGGGTGTTGCTTTATGTAAAGTAACTGATGGTTGCTTGGGGAAAAAAAGTACTGACCAAACTAGAGATTGTTTCACGCAGCTCTTGATACTCTTCTTTAGGGTAAATATATTTGACTAAGCCGTATTTACCGTATTTACGACCTCTTTTGGTTTCGTCAAGCTCTAAGGGCGTATCTGGAAACCTTTCTAAAATAACGTTTTTAGCGGCTTTAGTAAAACGATGGGTGATTAATTCAAAAGTAAGATCCGCTGGAATTGGTTCTAAGGTTTGCGCCAGAGTCTCAAATAATTGTCGGTAATCAGTCTGATAATCGGAATAGATAAATAAGGGAGCGATAATAAACCCTAAGGGATAACCCGCCTGAGCCATTTGGCTAGCCGCTTTAATTCGCGCTGGTAGTTGAGGAGTATTATATTCCAGTTCTTTAATGATTTTTGGGGTGTTTAAACTAAAACGAAACCGGGTGTGTTGGTTATGGGGGAGGTTTAATAAGGAGTCGATATTGTTAAATTTACTGACCACCCGCATGCGGCCGTGGGTTAAAGTACCAAAAAAAGTAATGGTTTGTGCCAGAGAGCCAGTCAAATGCTCGCTGGCTAAAGGATCCGAGGTACTGGCGGCTTCGAAACTGGTAATCTGGGGAACGTTTTCGTCAGCAATAGTTTTAATTTTGTTCAGAATTTCGTCAATATTGACATATACTTTTACAAAAGGCCTTTTGCCTAAGTGGGTTTGCAGGTAACAGTATTGACAGCCCCCGGGGCAACTGGAGGCTAAAGGAAACTCCCAATCGGCAGAAGGTTTACAGGTTGTTAATTTTAAATTTTTTCTGACCCCCACTACCAGACTTTTTTTAGCTTCAATATATTTTTCAAAAGAAGTATTTCCAAAATAGTTGCCAATTCGATTGCCAGGGCCGAGGATTTTGATGGGAATATTATTGGCGGTCATGGTTTGATGGAGTTTTTGGCCTAACGGATAAGCCAAGGTATCTTTTTCAAAAAAGGCTTGTTTGGGCATAAATAAGTTCATTAATTTGTACCACCAGTTTCCAATTTATTTTTGATGAGTATAATTGTGTTCTTCATTATTTATATATTTACTGAAAATTATATTTTTAATCAAAAATAATTAACCAAAAAATCAAGGAGGCTACAGGATGCAGACCTGGCAGGAAAAAGCGAAACAGGCTTTGCAAGGAATAGGGATTCAGTTTGATTTTCCCATGGCCCAGCTTACTACTTTTAAAATTGGGGGAGGCTTAGACTTATTGGTTGAGCCTGCTGATGTTGGCCAGTTAAAAAGAGTCTTAGATTTTTGCCTAGCAGAGCAGGTGCCCTGGATGGTTTTGGGCCTTTGTTCCAATTTGTTGGTTCGTGATAAAGGAATTCGTGGTATTGGTATTAAGTTGGCGGGTGAATTTTCCGAATGGAGTATTATTGAAGAAAACGCCTGGGTGGGAGCCGGAGCGGTTTTGGCCGATTTTTCGAAAGAGTTAGGAAGACAAGGTTTAGCAGGACTAGAATTCGCTTGCGGGATTCCTGGTAGTGTCGGAGGCGCGGTTTATATGAATGCTGGAGCTTATGACGGTGAAATGGCTCAGGTGATTACTGAAGTAACTGTCTATGATCTGACGGCTGGTTTAATTACTTATAGGCAAGATGACTTGGGTTTTGGCTATCGCAGCAGTCGTTTTCAGAAGGCACCTCAGGTAATTCTCAAAGTTGGGTTACGGTTGTCGAAGAGTTGTCAAGCCACGGCGGAATCGAAGATTGCCGATTTCACTTGTAAACGGGAATGTAAGCAACCTTTGGAGTGGCCCAGTGCCGGAAGCGTTTTTCGGCGCCCGGAAGGTTATTTTGTCGGACCTTTAATCGAAGGGGCCGGTTTAAAGGGTTTTGCCATGGGGGGGGCCCGGGTTTCCCCCAAACATGCCGGATTTATAGTTAATACCGGAACGGCAACGGCAGCGGACGTTTTACAATTAATTTCCCATATTCAAGAGACTATTTGGCAAAAAAATAAGGTTTGGTTAGTTCCGGAAATTAGGGTAATCGGGGAAGAATAGCCAGTCTATCCACATTACGGCAAGGAGATTTAAGGAGAATGAAGTTGAGTGGTTTTTTTTCTAAAACATTTCTGCTCATGATATTGATTTTACCCGGATTTTTAATGTTCTTTGGGGTTGTAACGGTTTGGGCTGAGGCAAGTGAGTCGAAAACTGAGGATTGGCAAATTATTGATCTCCAAATTAAAGGAACCGAACAAAAATTATTGCCAGACGAATTTGACGGTTGGTCTTGCGATTGGACTGCCGATGGGAAAGCCATCGTCTTCGCCGGTAAAGAGCGTAAAGAGGGCGAAATCGATGCTAAAATACATATTTGGTATTGGAATTATCAAAGTGACAGTAAGCCGATTCAGCTGACATATACTGAAAATATGGCGGAATCTAATCCCCGCTGGTCTCCGCGGGAAAGAAAGATTCTCCTAACGCGGCGAATTTGTGATAATGGGGTATTTTCTTCGAGTATTTGGTCCAAAGATTTAAGTACCGGAAATGGCCAAGAGTTAAGCAGTGGCCAGGCTGATCGGGAAGCCTTTTGGGCGCCTGATGGGCAGAAAATAGTCTTTGGGCGGGGAATTAATCCTTACCGAGGTAAATTGTTTATTAAAGATTTTCTTAGTAATTCGGTAAAAGAGGTTTTTGTAGCTCCTAATGTTCTGTTACGCAATCCATGGTGGGGGATTGACGATTTAATCTATTTTGTGAAATCGATTCCTGGCAGAAAAAAGGTGTCCTTTTCGGGGAAAGAATATTGGGTGACCGATTTCGGCCAAGGCAGTATCTGGGCCTATAATCCCGAAGATGAAATGGTTTTTCCGGTTATTAATGATCAATATGACAATCGTTTGCCGGCCTTGTCTCCTGATGGGACTAAATTGGCCTTTGTCTCTAATCGACCTTTTGGTGATATGAAACATGGTAAATATGATCGAGGTAGCCTTTATATTAAAGATTTGTTGCTGGGAAAAATATATTTCGTTACCAATAAAGTAAGTATTAACGGAGGTTCTTTAAGTTGGAGCCCTGATGGCAGCAAGCTGGCCTTTGTCACTTTTCGGAGCATTCGGCCGGCGGTTTGGGTGATTGACTTTCCGAAAAATTTTTAAAATTATCAGAATATAGCATACAAAAGAAAAACCAGCTACTAGCTGGTTTTTTTTAAAAGTATGGTGCCGAAGGCCGGACTCGAACCGGCACGCTTTGAGGGCGGTAGATTTTGAGTCTACTGCGTCTGCCAATTCCGCCACTTCGGCATTATTTCGGTAACTCTTGCGTGCAAAATCTATTCTAGCACAAAATTATCCGGAATACAAGAAGAATTTTTTTGGAGATCTTGATTCTCATAAAGGAGTGTTAATAAAAATTAACGAACGTAGTAAATTAAATTGTTCGGAGTTAATATCATGAAAAGCAATTCCGGAACAGGATTCATACTGTAAACTCCGAGTTTCGTCGTAATTGCACCAAAGGCAAACTCCATTAATATAAAAGGGTGGTTTATGATCGGTGAAGTGGATGCTTATATTTGCGTTTACTGGGAGAGCTTGGGGAGTATAGATTTTTGCTCCACCAAAACTGACGTCTTCTAAAATGGCCGACGTGATACTGCCTCCTTCGGTTTGGATGCGTACTTTTTGGGAGACAAAGGCGCGAGTTTCGCGGCGCTGTTCTTTTGATTCTTCCATAAAAATTTGATTATCATTGGTATAATCGAGGAAGCTGGCAATTTTTTTCCAGCATTCTAAGGAAATATTAATAAATTTTACGCCGTAGAAAACACTATAACTATCATTTAAAATACCACAACGTTGATAACGAACTTCGGCAGTGATGATGGTATTTTGATTATATTCATTAAAGGTAATGTCAATGGTATCCCCAACTTTTAAAATCTCTTCCCCCCAGGCTAATACAAATTGCAAGCCCCCGGGGCTGATATTGATTAAACTGGCTTTAATAAGGTTTTCGTGGTTTAAAGAACGAATCAGAATACTTCCTTTGATGGATTTTCTTGGCGAGAGGCGTTGTTCGACTAATCGTAAAAGCATTTTTTACCTCCTTTTTTATATAAAAATGATATTTTTTTAAAAAACTTCTCATAATAAAATTATAACATATTTTAGGTTTTTTGTTAATTGTTTATTAAAAAGCTATTTAGATATTTTTTTGTTAAAAAATATTTTTTATGGTTTTATAATTTTAAAAGTAGTGATATTCAAAGAAGGCCAGAGTTTTTCGAACTCCTTTTGTGCTTTTGTCGGAAGTGCAATAATCGTAGTGACTTGTTCGGTATAATGTTGTTCGACAATGGTCGCGCCAATTTGTTGTAAATGATGATTAATGAGAGCTATATCAGAGTAAGAATGAGTGAGGGAAGCTGTGATTTGGGGTGTTTTTTCAATAATGCCCGCTTTTTGTAAGACCTTTGTAGCTATTTGGCCGTAGGCTTCAATCAAGCCACGAATCCCCAGCTTTTTGCCACCAAAGTAGCGGGTGACGACTACAGTGGTATTTAGAAGCCCCAGCCTACTGATTGAGCCCAAAATTGGCCTGCCAGCACTGCCGCCGGGCTCCCCGTGATCATTGGTATACTCCTGGATTTGGCCGGTTGTTTTCAGACGATAGGCGTAGCAGTTATGAGTTGCCCCGGGGTGGAGATTACGAATGTTAGTGATAAATTGGCCCAAACTTTCTTCGTTGGGGGTAAAACAGCAATGCCCGATAAACCGGGATCTGGCGATTGTCTCTGCATATGAAGTGTTGTCGGCAATAGTGAGATAGGAAGCGGTATCGATTTCTTTCATAGATTTACCTCTCTATAGTCGGTGTTAAGCTTAATATAACATAATTTTTAGAATTTGATAAGTTAGTGATTCTTTTGAGGCTTAGTTAATTTGTTTTTGGTGAAGGATAAGTATTGCTGATATAAGTGGCGAAATTTATAAAATTTTTTAGGTATTTTTGAAACCTTTTATAATTTTATGGGTATTTATTATTTAGTTAAGGAAATATTGGTGAGGTTAAAAGCGTTGGGAGAAGAAGCGGAAAAAAGATTAATCAGTCTATGTAAAGCTGGTAAGCAGGAAGGTTTTGATTTATTATTTACTACTTATCAGAAATACATCTATAAAATTTGTTACTATTACACTAATTCGCAAGAGGATGCTTTGGATTTGGTGCAAGAGGTTTTTTTCAAGCTTTATAGATCCTTTCCCCTTTTTGACGAGACCAGGCTGCTATTACCGTGGGTGAAGCGAATTACCATTAATACCTGCTTAAATACTCTGCGTGAAAAGAAGCTTAATCAGGTTTCTTTAAATAGCCCTGATGCTCCTTTGGTTAACGCCCTTGAAAAAAGAATGGTGGCGGAGACAAATGTGGAAAATGAGGTTTTGGGGAAAGAAGTAAGTAGTCTTTTAGGCAGGCTAATAGCGGCCCTGCCCAAAGAAATGAAAATCTGTCTTATTCTTAGGCATCTTCAAGGAAACAGCTATGAAGAAATCAGTAAAATCATGGAGCTGCCTTTAGGAAGTGTAAAAACTTATTTACACCGCGGGAGACAGAAGTTGAAAGCTAGCATTGCCAAAAGTGAATTTTGGGAGGTTTGAAATGAGTTGTCGTTTTGATCAAGATCTACTGCAAGATTATTTGGAAAAAAATTGTGATCCGTTGACAGAGATCTTTATAGTAGAGCATTTAAAAGTCTGCCGTTCCTGTCGGCAGGAGTTGGCGGAATTGAAAGCTTTGTATTGGGACTTGCAAGAATTAAAAACCAAAGATGTCGCAATTCCGGCGGAGCTGGAGAAGGTTAAAAATGAAGTTTTGCAAAAAGTTGGAGCTGCTGAGGAAACCACAGAAAAAGTTTGGCCCAAAGTAGCTAAAATGTCGGGTTTGATCTGGCATACGACGACTCTGTTTTGTGATTTTATTCCGGGAGTAAAAGGAAGTAAGAGTTTGCTCAAAATGGGACTTGGTAAACTCCAATTAAAATAAAAAGGGTAAGGAAGTGATAGTTAGATGGCTTTTTTAGGGGGGCTGGTCATTTTTTTGGGGTATTTCCTGCTCATAATATTTGCTTTGTTATTAGTAATTTTAGTGATACCCTTTCGTTATAAATTTTATTTAAGCAAAAAAACTAGTTTAAAACTCTTTTTTAAGCTTGCTTGGCTATTTAATTCCGCGGCATTGGTTATAGTAAAAAATGAAGATCTCACGTACAGTACTTACTTTGAGATTTTTAAGGCCCGGATAGTTATAAAAAAGCAGGCCAAAACCAATGAAAATGAGATTACTAAGGAAATAGAACCCGAGAATACCAGGCTTAATCTGCAAAAGAAGCAGTCGGCTAAGTCGGAGAAGCGAAAAAAGAAAAAAAAGCGGCGACAGCTAGAAGTGTCTCAATTCCTGAATCGAAATTTTTTACAAAAAGTAGTAAAGATGGTTTGCGATTTACTGAGATGGTTACAGCCGGATAAGTTTAAGGTATTTCTCAAAATAGGTTTTGCAGATCCTTGTAATACTGGCATATTAGCGGCAGTTTGTTATAGTATCGGTTTAACGGAAGTAAGGGGTTTTGGTATTCGGCCGATTTTTGAGGAAGAAGTCTTTGAAGGAATAGTCAGCGTTCGGGGGCGGATAAATATTGGAGCTCTCTTATATATTGTAGGGAAATTTATTTTATCCAAACCGGTTTTAAATATATTAATAAACAGAAAGGGGACAAAAGTCGATGGTAGAATTCAGTATCAAGGATAATTTGGAGAAGTTGTTTGAAAAGTTGGAAGAGTTTTTGGTTTCAAAAACGGTGGTGGGGGAGATGATTCAGGTAGGAGAAACCACCTTAATTCCCATAGTCAGTGTTAACTTTGGCCTGGGAACCGGCGGGGGCGACGGTCAGGACGAGAAGAATAATAAAGGCTATGGCGGCGGGGCCGGGATTGGAGCCAGACTCTCCCCCACGGCGATGGTGGTTGTGCGGGGCGAGCATATTCAAGTCTTGCCCTTAAATAAACAAAATAGTTTAGAAAAATTAGTAGATATGGTGCCGGAGATTGTCAAGAAGATTCAAGAAGGTTGTTGTTTAAGTGGTAAGAAAAAAGAAGAGCAGGTTTAGGTAGTTAGGTTGATCGATAATATTAAATTAATGATATTTCGCAGCGGCAGCAAAAAGCCGCTGTTTTTTTTAAATTCGGTCAAAATAAGCGATGTGCAAATCCCTTAAATTAATCTTTTGTTTACTAATTTCCCCAGAGATATCAAGGGCCATGGTCTGAGTTTGAAATTCCCAATTAGGAGTTATTTTTTGATTAAACCATTTGGCTGAATTACTATCTTCTTGATCATTAATATATACTGTTGTAAAAGAAGTAAGTATCTGTTGCCACAATTTTTCATAAAAAATGGTTTCGCCACACAGTTCATATAAATATGCAGCATTTGCCGATTGACCCACTAGAGCATAAGCAAGAGGCCGTTCTTCTTGGTTGGCGGTAAATAGTAATACGGTTTCTACCGGAAGAGGAATCCTTTGATAATCATTTTTATTACGGATCACTTTATAATCTAAGTGCCGTCTCCGAATCCCTTCCACCAGTTCGTAGTCGGAGATCTTTAATTCGTAGCTGGCTTTCAATTCTGCTTGGTTAGTGTTATTCGCCAAACCTTGAATCTGGGTAAAAAGGCTCTTATCAAAAATTTGCCAACCAAATTTACTATAAAATTCAGGTATTTTAGTCCATAATACGCCAAAATCAATTGATTTCGCTTGTAAATTATGACAAACTTTCTCTAATAAAAATTTTCCAATACCTTTTCCGCGAAAATTCGGAAGGGTACAGACTTCACCCAACATGGCGCCTTGCCAGGTGTTTTTTTGTTGATGGTAAGAAAATAGTTTCACTAAAGTAGTGGCTACAATTTTTTCGGCGATTTTTACTACGTAGATATTTTCGAGGTTATCTAAGGATAATAATTTTGGAAACCTTTTTGCTAATGAAATACTTTTTTTCTTATCTATAATAAACTCTTTATCTACTATCTTAATGACTTCAGGCAAATCTCCCGCCCGACATTTTTCGATATTCATAAAGCTATCACCATCCGTTTCGAATGCAATTAGCAATATATTCTCGTTCTTCCCCGGTGATCCACCAACCGCATGGAATGCTTAAGGCTTCTGTGGAAAATAAATCTACGCCGGGTAAATCGGTCTGTTTGCCCCGGCCAAAACAACTATAAAAATCATTTCGTAAATGCACTCTCGAAGCTACGATACCGTGTTCGCGCAGTTTTTTTAATAAATGATCACAGTTTTTGGCTAAAAGCGTATAAACCCAATAAGCACTTTTGGAAGCTTTGTTGATTAGTTTTAGGGGCGTGATCCCGCTAATATTCTGTAAAACTTTTTCGTAGTAGCGGCCGTTTTCTTGGTGTTTTTTAATAATCGATTCTAGAGCATTTAATTGGCGCAGACCTAGGGTGGCCGCTAGATTATTCATAGAGGAATTCCAACCCACTTCCCGAACATCGGATTGGGGATTAATCTCCCCGTTAGGAAGCCGAAAAGATGGTTGGTGAATATTATAGCGTTTTAGATAACGACCTTTTTCGTAGTCGTCGGGGGTTGCAAAGGAGAGGGCTCCGCCTTCAATGGTATTTAAATGTCGATTAGGAT
>JANQHU010000011.1 GCA_028282485.1 Bacillota bacterium | reverse complement strand
TTCGCCACCATTATGGTAGAAAAGTTAAATATGTTAAAAGCAACTACTGACTGGTTTTACCAAAAATTTAATAAAAAGTTAACTAATCCTGAGCAGCCTCATATAGGGGATAAAGAACGGGAATTAAGAAATGCTTTTGTCAAAATGGTTACCATTATTTTAAAAGATGAAGCCATCCCTGCTCAACAAATCGTTGGTTCCCAACTAAAAATCGATATTGGCGCCAAACTGCAAGAGTTTAAAAAGGCGGCCACCGTAAAGGACCAAGATCTAGCCCTCGGCATGGCTAACCCCAATCTGCTCCTAAAAGAATTTAAAGATGCGCGGGTTATGATCACGGAACTCACTCATAATCATAAGACTTTTTATGCAAATCTCCGTAAAAAGGCAACAGCAGAGCGGGTTCATTCAACTAACATGGCCCAGGCCCATCGCCAGCTGATGCATTATGAAAAAAATGGCCCCCAAAAACGAAGCTCCGGTGTTTTTGCAGATTCTCTTTTAGGGCATTACGCTGATGCCAAAAAAAGTCGCAATTTAGAGACCATCACTTATAAGGTCCAAAAGTTTTTTAATATCGATATAACTTTATTTAGATTTGTTAATTTGATGGGTAAAAAGATCATCTTAACTACTCAAATATTTGACGACCCTAAAGTTGCCGGCGACCAAAGTATCGGGGTCAATCATAACCTTTTGGTCTTTGGCTACAAATTGGCTGACATAAATGATACAGGTAATGCCTTACAGCCGATTTCGTAAACTGTTTTTAATAGATTAAGCTAAAGATGATGGGAGGACTTTCTATGAATCCAGTTGATAATAATAATAATAAGAGGCCAAAAATTTTTAAGAGACCTCATATACCTCAACAGCAGCCAGGGGCTAATTTAAATAATAATACTGATACTGCATCACAAATGCCTACGCTCAAAACTGATCTTTTTGAACGACGTAATAATAGTAAGGACAATCAGGTAAGTTTTACTGGTGGTAGAGATGGACAAAATGACTTAAGACATCGTAACCCTCATTCTCAGGCTAAAATTAAACCGCCTCAACCAAAAAAAACAGCACAAACAGCACCACCACCTTTTGTCTATAGACCACCACAACAAACTTTGGGGCCACCACCACAGCCCGCTTTACCTGGAACATTTATACGACCTAAAAAACCACTTGGTGCTAAAAAATTGACCCCGGCAGAGGTTCAACAAATTGAACAAAGGGCAGAAGAAGAAAAGCAACAAAAGATTAACGAAGTGAAACTGCAGAAAAAACAAGCCCTTGACCAAGAGATCTATGCTTTATGTCAGAAGCTACACCGAAGGAAATTAAAGGCAATCTTCAACAAAACTCATAGGCTCTCCCCTACTAGCCCGGAATCTCCCTCAAACACCAAGGCTATGGCTAATGGTCTGCTTGAAAAGGCGGGAAAACTTGAGTTTGAAGACCGAGCTCGGTTGTATTTATATAGCAAGGGCGGCCAAGCAGAGCCCTTAGCAGTGCGGCTCCCAAATCCCAATAACGAAACCCTGAAATTAAAAGTCAGTCCGCGGAATAATAAAGTCTATTTCAATTTAAGTAACCAAAAATTAACTAGCCAAACCCCCGATTCCGGTTCGGTAGCTTTTTTTGAAAACCTAGAAGGTAAATTAACCGACCAAAGCATTAAGAATATGAAAACGCTTAAGCAAAAACTTAATAACGGAGAGAATAATACCCTAGAGCTTTACCCTCCGGAAGTCCAAAATAACGAGAAGCTAACTGACTTTGCAAAAAAAATGGACTCATTATCAGCGGCTTTAAGTAATTATCAAAAAAAATATGGTGAGCAACTAAGTGACCAAAACAAGGAAGAAGTTACTAAATGTTTACTTGCCTTCAATGAATACCGCAACCTGCTTTACCTGGCCCCCAATTTATTTGAATTAGATATGATTTATAAGCAAGGGGAAGCCACCGTCAGCGAAGTAGCCGAAAATTTACAAATAAATCAATTAATGCCCGGGGCTACCAGCATTTTTAAAAAGCCGACTTTTCAGTATCAATTTAAAAACTTTATCAATGCTTGTAATAAGTATTGCCAAGATGCTAATGAAACGCTTCCGGATATCACTCCCCCTCCAGGAATGTCTGTTAAAAAATTTCATGCTAAATTAAATAACTTAACTAAATGGGATGAGGTAGCAAAATTTGCCGAAACCATTGAGAAACGACGGACTTTAATTAAAGTAAACCCGAATCTGGACGAAAAATCTTTACAAACTCAAACCAAAAAATATCTTTATCAAGCTGCTCTAGAAATTCCCATGCTTAAAGAGGAATTAAGTAAAATAAAGGATCTTTTAACTAAACATAACTTAAACAGTGTTGCCGAGATAGAAAAATTCCTGACAGAGAATAAGGAAGAGAGTTTTGACATACTAAATAAAGCTTCAGAAAAAGATTTTAAAACTAATCCCTACCTCAAACCAATGGAGAAGGATTATCAAAAAATAACTTTAATTAAAAAAGCCGCTAAACTAATTGAGCAACTCGAGCAAAAAGAAAATGGCCTAGCTGCCATTAATATGCTTGAAAAAACCAAACATGACTTAGAAAAAGGGCTAACCGATATTGGTACTGGAGACCGAATCAAAAGAGGGAAAAATTTTATAAGAAATATTCCTGGCTTTTATAAAGGGGCAAAAACTTTTTCAGTTATATCCGAAAACCTCCCTTACGGTAAAAAGTTTCTGATCCCTACTACCAAATCCCTGGTCGAATCTTTTGGGATAGTGGGAAAAACTTTTATTACTAAGCCGCTTTATAATCTTTACAAATTAAAGGATGCTAACTGTGTCGGTATGGCTAGTGAAGAATTAAAAGATTGGGAATCCAGTTTGCCAAATCCTCATACCGGGATTGATCAAAGCCTTGAAAAAACCCTAACTCCCTTAGCCGAGGATATTTCCTCCATTAATGGTTGGTTACTACAACAATTAAAATCTGGCCAAAACTTAGGTAGCGGTGATACCCAGCGAAAGATTCGCCAAACTTATAGCAAGATGCTTCAGGTCGCTTTAAATGATCAACCTATTGACACTAACAAAGATTATGGTTATGAATTACAAAAGCTTCGCTTAACAAATACAAATTCAACTAACAAACAACCTTTTAATTTTATTAATATCTATTCCGAATTAGGTGATTTACGTAGCTCAACTCTGCCAAAATTAATTCATGACCGCCGCGGCTTCTTTGAAAGATCGCAAAACCAAATTGAGTATCTCCAATTAAAAACCAAAGAACTGGCGGAAGCCTACGTAAGAATGTTTAATAACCAAATTCCTGAAGAAGATCTGAAGAATTTTATCTCCTTAGCCTTTAATGATGATAAGTATCAAAATGTTAACGAGATAAATCAAGCTATAGCTAATCTTAATATTAGTGGCGGCCATGCCGTCTTGGTGCTCTTAACCTATGTTTATAAAGGACTCGAAGTCTTTAGTGATAATAAGCTGCTCTATTTACTCAACTTACGGGTTAACAAGAACATTATTGGTACCGGATTGCAACAAGAAGCAGATATAAGAGGAAGTGATAAACCTGCTGTAAGTGGGGCACAAGTTTAATTATTAACTTTTTGAACTCGCATTTGCCTCCTGCAGATTCTTTTTGCCTTTAGGAGCAGCAATCAAACAAAACGGCCCCCGGCCCCAAGAAAGTTCTTGGCCCCCCAGGGACTCCGGGGAAACGGTTTGGGGATAAGCTTTCGGATCAATATTTTTGGTCTCCCATAAAATATTTAACTCCTCAAAAGTAAGCACCGCGTTAATCAAAGGCGAGCCGCTATCCGCCAAACGGACCGCTTCGGCCTTCTTGGCCAAACAGGGGCTGATAAATACCAAGTAGCCCTGGGGGTCTTTCTGGCGCACTAGCTTAGCGGTTTCCAGCATGGGCGAAAGGGAAAAGGAATCCCCTCTTTTTCCGTGGCCAAGCGACCTTGCCAGGCCAACTTGGCTACTTCCACCAAGACTCTTTTCTTAAAATTATTCTCGTTATCAAACAATAAAGCCATTTATATAAACCTCCATTAAGAAATATAGTCGCATCTAATCACAAACTCTTGGCAATTTTACTCACTAAACAGCGGGAAACCGCATAAACTAATTATACCATAAAATTCCTACAAATAACATATACCCTGCTAGTTAAGATAAATTAGATCATATTTTGAAAAAATTTTGGATTAAGAAGATTTTAAAAAATGAGGTGATCTTGCTTGCCACGGATTATAGCCATGCTGATTGTCCGGAATGAGGCCCACCGTTATCTACGCCTCTGTCTCAATGATTTAAGCCAATATGTGACGGAGATTGTGGTCTTAGATGATGCTTCCACGGATGCAACCCCCGCCATCTGTGGGACTTATGCCAAAGTTCACTTGATCCGGAAAAACACCGCCACTTTTTGGCAAAATGAGTCCCTGCTTCGCCAAGAATGTTGGGCGGCAACTATTAAGCGGCGCCCAGAGTGGATCATGGCCATTGATGCTGATGAAATTTTCGAAAACCGCTTAAAAACTAGTATCCAAAGGTTTACCAAGCAAAAAAACTACGATCAGATCTCTTTTCAATTAGTGGAATTTTGGGGATCCCTGACCCAGTATCGAGTGGATAAAATGTGGAATCCCCAAAACCGCTGGGGAGTTTATCTGATCCGTTATCTGCCGGGATATCCCTATCAGTGGCCCAACCAACCCTTACACTGCGGGCGCTTACCCCATAATCTACCCGGTAATATTTTGCAGAGTGGCTTACGCCTAAAGCATTACGGTTATGCCAACCAAAAGGATCATTTGCGCAAATACCAAGCCTATCTTCAACACGATCCCCAGGGGATTTATTCGCCCCTCTCCCACTACCAAAGTATTTTGGACCCGAGCCCGGTTTTAAAAACTTGGCAAGAAACTAAACCGAAAAAAGAATCATTTTCCACTTATAAAACTTAGGCTGTCATGAAGAAACAGTTGCTCCTAAAGATAGCAGAGCAACTGTTTTTTTAAAAAACTTCATAAACTAAATGTACTATTAGTAAAATTTATATAGAAAGCCCTAATTTATAATAAGTCTAATGCTTAATGGGGGCTAATTCTCTGATAATTGCCAGTTCAAGTTCTGTAGCCGCAGCCACTTTTTCTAGTTCTAATCCCAAGTCCAACAATTTTCGGGCAATCTCTTTTTGAGCTTCAATTTTACCCTCAACCTTACCTTTTATTATGCCTTTTATTTCTCCTTCCATCATAGCAGAGCTAATCATACTTAACTTTTCCCGTAAAGCATCCTCACGAGCTTGGTACAAAGCAATCTCTTTTTCATCACTACTCAATAATTCCAGTTTGGTTTCCGCTTGTTTGATTGCGTTATCCATTTCGATCAGCTCCTCTACTTCTGCTTCTGATAAGTTTTTATCAAAAAATGAACTCACTAAATTAACCAGAAATCCCTCTGACAAACGCGGCAATTCTAGCTAGTCCCCTTTCAATATCTTCCATGCTAATCGCATAAGATAACCGGAGAAACTGGGGCATCCCAAAAGCAGTCCCCGGCACTACGGCGACTTTACTTGTTTCGAGGAGTAGCTCCGCAAAATCAGTACCATCCCCAATCACTCGGCCGGCCACCTGGCGGCCGATTAAGTGTTCGAGATTAATAAAGACGTAAAAAGCCCCCGATGGCTCATGGCAACTCAGGCCAGGGATACTATTGACGGTAGCTACCATATAATCCCGCCGCTTTTTAAATTCAGCTAACATTTTTTGAAAGACCGTCTCGGGAGGATTAGTTAAGGCTAACAAGCTAGCTGCTTGGCAAAAAGTTGTAGCATTGGAAGTGCTATGGCTTTGCAAGCGGCTCATGGCGGCGATAACTTCTTGATTACCTACCGCATAACCAATGCGCCAGC
>JANQHU010000451.1 GCA_028282485.1 Bacillota bacterium | reverse complement strand
AGAGCGGCCTAACTTAATCAAACTCTGATCCGGCACTAGCTCTTGCAGGAATTTTAAATCAGCTGCTTGCCCCCAAAAATAGCCCTGCAAAACCGCTCCTGCAGTCATAGCTTCGTAATTAAAGAGAGCTCCTTCTTTTTTAGTTGCATGACCAATTCGGGAATTTTGCGGGCGGCGGTGATGGTAAGTAATACTGGTACTAGGAGCATCATAATAAATTTTTTTAGCCCCAATAAAAGTATAACCCCCTTTGACATCGGTAAAATCATTACTCGCAGCTTTTGTAAAACTAGCATTAAAAAATTTTTTTTCATTATCTTTTTGCTTTTTAAAGATTAGTGGTACGGGCAAGTAACGACGATATTGACCCGAGGGGTCATCATAATCACTAAGATATCCGTGGGAGAATCCAAGGCCCCCTTCTAAAAATAATCGTCGAAACTCCTGGTTTTGATGGGCGTCAACTCCAGAACCAGCCAAATATTTTTGAATATAGGCTCCGGCAAAATATCCTAGCAGGTTGCTTCCCGGCACATGAGTCTCCCCACGTAGCCCGGCTACCGCACCGCTAGAAATTAATAATTTATCGATTATTTCCAAGCGATAACCTAACATTTGAATCTCCGGCGGTTGCTGATTTAATGGTATTAATAATTCCTTTAAGTTATTTTGATTGACGCTAGTTTTCTCTTTAGAAAGATTATTTATGGGATCTGTTTCGATTAACTCACAGCGAACTAGCCCAAAACCTCGTGTTCGATTTAAGCCCATATGCCGTAACGCCCGGCAGCTTTGCCGCAATAAATTAATGATGTTTGTTTTATGTTCGTTTTCAGGTATTTCCAAAGTTATATAGAAACTCAGCCCTTTTTTTAAATATCTGATCTGTCGTAAACTATTAGTTTCGGCCACCCCGGTTTCTCCATCAATTGCTGTTTGACAACGAACTCCGGTAAAAGAATCTAGAATATTTTGACGGTTTAAGAATAACGGAAATCCCGTTTTACTCACAGCTTTCGAAACCGCTAAAACTCTTTGTAATTCTGCAGCAAAAGGAAGGTACCCGTTGGTAAATCTAACTCCTTCCCCCTCCGCCGGGGTAGCACCCGATTTTCCAAAAACTAATTGTAGTAACAACTCAATTTCCACTACTGGTTTGCCTAATGCCTCCAAAACCTCCCGCATTGCTTGTTTAAAGCAGCCTTTTAAGCGTTTGGCTGGTAAGTAAGGAATTCCCAAAGAGTCATAGGTTATTTCTACATCTACCAGATTGGCTTGTCCCGCCCCGGAAGCTGGGCAAAAATCTGATTCTAAGCTAATCTTAATTTGCACAAGTATTTACCCCCTTCTCTTGCGGGCTCCCTGACTTTTTATCTAAATCCACATAAAAATCCAAAACTTCCAAAACATCAAAAGCAGTGGCAATATCTTTCTTGTACCCTTTGCTAATAACAGTATCATTAATTTTTTCTTTTTGCTCATAGACGACATATCGCGATTCGGCAAATGCTAAAAATTCGGCTACCGCAGTCGGTCCCTTTAGATAAGCCTCACGAAAAGCCTTCAACTTACTTCGGGGCCAAACTGGCTGACCATTAATCTCTTTTTGAAACTCTGCATAAATCCCTTTAAAATGCTCCTTCCAAGAATAACTTTCCCTTTCACTAATTGGCACTTCCTTTACCAACCAGGGTCGTCGCAGTAAAGGAGGAGAAGAAGCCATTTGCGAATACCATTCTTTCCGCAGCTTTTGCAAACTGGTAGTGACCCCTCCAAAATGCAGATGAAAATCCAACCAGCTTCCTGCCAGCTCTAAGCTATCTTCTCGTTTTTTTGTTCTTGCTTGATATTTAGCGTTTTGGCAGACTTCCTCACTAAGGCGGTAAGCCTTACTAAAAGGAAAATTACTTTTAGCCAAGACAACTCCAGCACAAGCGGATAAAGGCACTTCTTGCTTGGCGAATGTAATAGAATCTAATTTTTTCAAAAAAAACTCTGTTAACCCTAGCGCCAACTTCCCGTGGCAGACAAAAGTAAGATCATCGCCAGCACAGATTAACGGCCGCAGGGGTAACAGAGTCTTCCCTCCACTTTGTTTCAGAATGATTCCGTATTTCTTCTCTAATTCCGTTGCCCCCCGTGCGTTTAACCAAACTATCAACTTTTCGATCATCTCGGTAAAAACCCTTTGGTACTTAGCAGCAATTTTTTTGGAGATT
The DNA here is from genome assembly GCA_028282485.1 of Bacillota bacterium. Taxonomy (GTDB): domain Bacteria; phylum Bacillota; class UBA4882; order UBA8346; family UBA8346; genus JANQHU01. The sequence goes on along the minus strand of JANQHU010000451.1, from coordinate 3,496 downwards.
TCCCGATAATAATTAATTCCTTTTTGGTAATCAGGCTCCTGGTTACATAATTTATCTATTAAACTTCCCAAATTATTACCATCAATATGAACTACTCCTAAATAGCTCTCACCAATAGCCCCGCCAATCTCGTCAAAACCTCGCAAAAAAGTATATTCCCTTTGAGCTTCTCGGGGAAGCAATTTGTCAAACCGTTGTTTACCTAGTCTCTCTGCTTCCCGTTTTAAAAAATTGGCCCTTGGCATAATCAAAGCTTTGCTGGCACCGCTAGTTTTAATTTCATCTGGGAGAAAGTTTAAGACGCAGGGCTCTCCCGAAAAATCATCCTGGCGATTTAAAGAAAAACCCTGTAGGAGCTGAACTCCCGGATATTCATTTTTGGCTTTGGTTAAGTAAACACGCAATTTTTTCATATCTTCCGCCAAGGAATTGCTAGGAGCTACTTCTAAAGTAGCGGTTACCAACTTTAGGCCCTTAGCCTGGACTAACATATACTGATATAAACCTTTAGTTAACTGGTGGGCCACACTTTTCTGATTAAAAAGCAGTAAGGCATTACCACCTCCACAGTATATCTCTAATATCTGATTTTGCGCAGCTAAAGGGTTTAAATCAGCTATTTGAGTTGTTTTTTGCAAAGATAACTCCTCAGATAATTTATCAATTCCCTCTGCTAAAATATTATCTGCTAGCTCTGAGGCACCAATGTTTTCTTTAACTTTGTTATTCGGGGAATTAAAGATAAAGTTTTGAATACCACTTAGATCGTATTGTGTTAAATAAAGTTTCATTTTACCTTACTCTCCATCTAGCTTCTTAAAATCTGGTGCTTCCAATATTTCTTTTAATTTCTCTTTTAATACCGCTTTATCACAAAGATCTTCATAGTGAATGACGGTAAAATATTCGGTGCCTTCGAAAGATTTTAGATCTTCCAATAATTCCGTTTTCAAATTTTGGTCATTACTTGTAATTACTAATACCGATTTTGCTGCATGGCCTCCTAACTGCCTACTGCGAAAAAAGACTTCAAATCCTTTGTTTTTTAATATGTGTTTGTTATAGTCTGTGGTACAAGAAAAGGTTGTAATCTGGTAACCCCTAAGGACAATTAAGTCTAGCTCACAATATTTTCTATTATTTTCTAATGTTTCTTCAATATCAGGTTCAACTGACCATTTCACATCATCAATATTTATTTCATCCTTAAATTCTAATAATATTTTCCATAAGAATTGTTCCAACCAATCTCCATCAAGAAATTTCATTAAATCAACAAATTCTTTAACTTTCACGTTTTCAAAATCAAACGTAAAATCAGAAGCTATTTTTTTGAAAAGTGAAAGTAATTGTTCTAAATTTTCTCGAAAAATACCCAGAGACTCTTCGCCTTCTTTTTCATATACTTCTTCTAATAAATTAGTGTTTTTTAAACGAACAAATAATTTTTTATTTCGATGGTTTTTATGTTTAATTCTATTGTCTTTTGATATTTCTCGCAATTTATCAATTTCTTTAATATCCATTCCATATTGAGCTAAACCTAAATAACGAAATGAATTATTTTTCGAATTAACCTTATTTTCAAAAACTCTTTTAAAATTAATATCATATAAATTTTCATTTTTACTTCCACAATCTTCATAATGTAAATTATGTAATTTAAACAAATCACCCATCTTAATTTTAACCTTATCTAGCAAATTGTCTTCCTCAGGATAAAATAAATTTGCAGAATCATCCTCACAAATGTAATTAATTGTATGGTTTTTAGGATTCAGATCTGAATAAGCAAATTTAATTGGGGGTTGATTTTTGGATAACTTACAAAAACTACTGATTTCTTGATAACCACAGACCACCATCGGCTTAGTTCCACCAGTTATATTAAAATGAATATGAGTTAAAGTTTTTTTATCTTTTTTTAGTGAATCCTGAATTTCATTTAACTTTTCATTTAGATTCTTACGAATTTCTGAGAAATCTCTTTCGGAAGATATATTACAATATTTGAAATCTTCACAAGTTACGCCTAAGTTCTTTTTCTCTCTGTCTTCTTCTATTAGGATTTTTTTTAAATTTTTATAATAGTCTTGGGTTTTTTCAGTTTGCAAAAATAAAATCAAATCGGGAATTGGCATTTTTTCTACATCTTCCCGGAACTTATCCAAAAGATATCTACAAACTACATAATTAGGTACTGGATTAGCACCACCGCTACAAATCAAAAGATTCACGGCCTAAACCTCCTCAAAAAAATAATTTAATTGACATAATTAACAAACAATTATTTCTATTATTTAAATATACTTTCTAAAATTCCTTTTATTTTTATTAATTTTGGGAATTATATTTGACCAAAAAAAATTCCTTAATAATTACATTAAGGAATAGGAGCTTACTTATATAAAAATAATGACACACTAAACTAAATTAAAACTTACTCAAATGCCTAAACTCTAAACTAACCCCAACATATCTAGATTCAGTTAAAAACTTAGCTATATCTAAAAAATCTATAGCTTTTTGATTAAAATTATATTTTGAAAAAATTCTACTTACAACTTTCATATTTTTTGTTTGAGGATAACTTTTATAAATTTCTTTACTTCTAATAAAGAAAAGATATGTATTAATTTTTTTGCGGAAGATATTGTTAATGATTTAAATACATTATATGTTTAGGTTAAACAAGCAGCTTATAAAAATAAAAATCAAGATAGTTTAAAATTTAAATACATTATATGTTTAGGTTAAACGAACCAGATGTCTTCGCGGAGTTGTGTGAAGACCAATTTAAATACATTATATGTTTAGGTTAAACTAGCTGTCACCGCTTTTAATAAGGTAGCTTTTTTGCCATTTAAATACATTATATGTTTAGGTTAAACAAAATCAGAGTGTTAAAAAAAATTCTAAACAAGCCTATTTAAATACATTATATGTTTAGGTTAAACATGTGCACATTTATATCGTGCGGGGTTAAATTAAATTTAAATACATTATATGTTTAGGTTAAACAGTCTAGTTGTTCATGAGAATCAGGATGCATTAAAAAATTTAAATACATTATATGTTTAGGTTAAACATCAGCTTACAGGGCGAGGGATTCCGATCATTGGATTTAAATACATTATATGTTTAGGTTAAACTCGGAATTACTTAAGACTATAAATAAGTTAAGGAAGATTTAAATACATTATATGTTTAGGTTAAACTTAACAAAAAAGTGATAATTTAGGGGTGGTTTTGCATTTAAATACATTATATGTTTAGGTTAAACATTAATCAAATAGAATTAAGCCGTGTGGCTACTACAGATTTAAATACATTATATGTTTAGGTTAAACTGATTTTAAATAGGATAAGAAAGGGTGAAATAAAATATTTAAATACATTATATGTTTAGGTTAAACCATAATCAAATTTTAGATTTGATGACAATGTACGAATTTAAATACATTATATGTTTAGGTTAAACCAACGTCATTACTGG
>JANQHU010000420.1 GCA_028282485.1 Bacillota bacterium | reverse complement strand
TATTGAATATATTATACTAACTGTATGTATTTGGCTTTCGATATTGTTAAATGTCATGCCATTAATCATTAATATTGATATGATTATTAATAAGGGAATAAAGACAACTAATGTATCAATTAAGTACGCAGAGAGTCTTGAACTACGAGATGCTGATTCGTTTTTTAAAATAATTTCTTCTATTGATAATGATTGTTTTGTATTCAAAAGTTGCCTCCAATTGTTTTATATTAACTATATTAATTTTTATTAATCAATAAATTTACAGTTAATTAAATTTGAAAAATTACCCAGCAACATTTATATTAATCTATCAAATTAATTTTGTCTAGTAATTAATGAAAAAATTTTTTTAATTGTTAATAATCCTGATTTTACATTGCATATCCACTTTAACTCAGGCTTGTTTTCCTTTTTGATTAGATAATGACTTATTTCCCTTATCAATGCTCCAGCCTGTCAATCTCCGGCAGATAAAAACTTTTAATGTACCATAATTTAAATTAATATAATTATTTTGTATATTAATATAATATTGAAAGATATTGCAGGAATTATGTTGCTTAAGGTTGAATGAGTTTAATAATTATGCCAAATTAAATAATCTAGTTGATTTTTTAAAGATGATAGGGGAGAAAGTATGTTTTTACAAAAAATTTTTTATCGATTATACTCGGACTTTTTACTGCCATCCCGCCTGGCTGAATATAAAGCAATTTTAGCAGCAGCCCTGCAACAAGGATATGAAATTCATTCGGTAGCCTCTTTTTGGGAGTTAATCCAAAAGGGTCAATTTGATGCTGCCAAGAGATATTTTATTAATCGCCATGATATTGATACTGATTTGGCCACAGCTCGGTTAATGTTTCAAATTGAGAAAGAAATGGGAGTGAGGGCTTCCTATTATTTTCGGTTATCAACGATTGATACCGCGTTGATGAAAGAAATAGCTGCGAACGGCAGTGAAGTTGGTTATCATTTTGAAGAGCTGGCCACTGTAGCTAAAACCAAAGGATTAACTAAAGAGAATATTGGTAAAGAAATGGTTAGTATCCAGGCGTTGTTTAAGCAAAACTTACAAAAGTTGAGGGAAAAGACAAAATTACCCATGCATATTGTTGCCTCTCACGGTGATTTTCTTAATCGCAGGTTAAAGTTAAAAAACTGTGCTCTTTTAGATCAGACTTTGCGTCGAGAAACAAAAATTGATTTGGAAGTTTATGATGAAGTCTTTAAAAGATATATTACCAGTCGACATGCGGATACACATTTTCCTTTATTTTACCAACCAGTCTCGCCTTTAGCGGCTATTATGTTAGGCGAGAAAGTAATTTACTTTTTGACTCACCCCAGGCATTGGCGGGCTAATTTTTGGGAGAATTTAAAGCATAACCTCAATCGCTGCTGGGAAGAGTGTCTTTATTTCTTTCGCAGCAGAAGTTCCCGGGGGAACTATTGCCGCCAGGATGAAAGGAGTTTTGAATGAATTCACCAAAATCTACGGAAGAGGTAGTTAAATAAATGTCCGAATATTATTTTTATAAAGGCCGGGTGGCTCTCTATGCTTTATTAAAAAGTTTTGGCATTGGTTCGGGAGATCGGGTTTTACTACCGGGTTATACTTGCATAGTGGTTCCCTCGGCAATTCGTTATTTGGGAGCCCTTCCGGAATATGCGGATATTGACCCGGTAAGTTTTAATAGTCGGTTGGCAGATTATGAGGAAACTTACCGCCGATTGGTCAAAGAGAAGAAAGAAACAACTTTAAAAGCAGTGATTATCCAACACACTTACGGAAATCCCAACTCTGATACGGAGGCGTTGGTGGCTTGGGCCAAGGAGAAAGAGCTTTTGGTTTTAGAAGATGCGGCCCATGTGAATGGAGTTTCTATTGGCGAAAATCCCGTAGGAAGCTTTGGTGACGGAGCCTTTTTTTCTACCCAATGGAGCAAGCCCTTTACCACGGGATTGGGTGGGATTGCTCGTCTCAATAATGAAAAATTTGCCATAAAATTAGCAAAATTAGAAGGCGAGGCCCCGCTCCCTAGTTCTAAAGAGGATTTTATCTTAAGGTTGCAGCTCACCGCCCATTCATTGCTGCTCAACCCACGAATTTATTGGCTGGCCATTAAGACTCACCGGGCTTTAGCCAAAGCAGGGATTTTTGTGGGTTCCAGTGAGGTTTGTGAACTGGCCGGAGAAATGCCGAATAATTATTTGCAAAAAATGGGTCCGTTACAAAAGAACTTACTCCAAAAGCGGTCTCGCCAAATGCCCGAAGTCAATGCCTACCGCCTGAAATTAGTTGCTTGGTATGATCAGCTTTTAGAGGCTAAAGGGATGGCTGTTTTTCCTAGGGAGGCAGGAGCTATTTTGATCCGTTATCCCCTCCGGGTTAAGGACAAACCAAAATGCTTAGCAGTAGCGGAATCTTCCCGGATTGAGTTAGGGGAATGGTTTGAGCACCCGCTTCATCCTGCGGGGTGTGCATTAACTGGTTTGAATTGGCAAGAAGATTATTGCCCCACCGCAGTAACGGCAGCTAAAGAAGTTATTAATCTCCCGGTACACCCCCGTATTACCTTTAAAGAAGCACAGCGGATCGTAGATTTTGTAGCCGCTTTTATTTAATTCCGAGCCTAATATTATAAACATATTTTTTTCAAAAAATTCTGTTTTTATGATTGATTGCTTTTCTTTTTTTATTAAAAGGAAATTATCTTTCTGGGAAAATAGAATTTTTTTGTTCTTAAGGTATTCCAAGAAAAATATAGTATTGATATGTTGGGGAAAATGGATTTTATTAGCTGAAGGAATTTATTTTTCTTTTTGTGTAAATAATTATAAAGATTTTTACTTTTTAGCCGATGACTGTATTGTTCGTTATATTTCAGTTGCGTAAAGGGAGAATTTGTCAATGATAGTGAAACGGTTTTTTGATTTCTGGCTAGCTCTAATTGGGATTATTTTAGGACTGCCCCTTTTTTTATTAGTGGCCTTAAGTATTAAGCTAACTTCTCCCGGTCCGATTTTTTTTCGACAAGTACGGGTAGGTAAAAACGGTCAGAATTTTCGTATTTTTAAATTTCGGACCATGATCGAAAATGCTGATAAACTGGGAAAAGAATTAACAGTTGCCCAAGATCGCCGAATTACCAAAGTCGGTGCTTTTTTACGAAAAAGTAAGATTGATGAGCTTCCCCAGTTAATCAATGTCCTCAAAGGAGAAATGAGTTTTGTAGGGCCCCGGCCAGAAGTACCCCGCTACGTAGCCGTTTATCCCAAAAAGATTAGGGAGATTGTTTTATCCGTCCCACCGGGGATTACTGATTTAGCCTCCCTGGAGTATATTGATGAAAATAATCTCTTACATCTAGCAGGGGATCCAGAGCAAACCTATATTGAAAAGATTCTCCCTACGAAGCTGTATTGGTATCAAAAATACGTTCAAAAAAGGAGTTTTTGGTTTGATTTAACTTTGATTGTGATTACAGTATTAAAAGTACTTAATCTGTATTCTAATCACCGGATTGATAAAGTACGTTCCGAGGTGGTAGCTGCAGAAAAGAGAAATGTCAACTAAAAATTTAGAAAAAATTTGATGGTAGGGTGAGAAAAGATGAAATTGAAACGACAATATTTATTCCAAGTGGCAATTGATATTATATTAATTAATCTGGCTTCTTTTTTAGCTTTGGTCTTACGCTTTGATGGCATAATTCCAGTGGATTATTTAGAGAGTTGGGTATTAATTGTCACATCAATTACTTTGGTTAGGTTGGGGATTTTCTCGTGGTTTCGTCTTTATCAAAGTTTATGGCGCTATAGCAGTATACCAGAATTTTTTTTAGTAATTAAAGCAGCAACCGTATCTTCAGGTGTCTTGTGGTTATTAGTGCTAGTGGCGCAACAGTTAGCCATCTTACCTTTTGTGGCCTCAAAAGCCTTATTGGTTATTGATTGGTTAATGACTATTTTAGTATTAGGGAGTATGCGGTTTACCCTACGGCTCCGGCGGGAATGGTATCATCAAAGACAAAAACATAGCAAAGAATGTCTGGTAGAGCCCCGAAAAAATTTGCTGATTGTGGGAGCCGGGGAAGCGGGTTCGGTTATTATTCGAGAGATTTTTAAAGAGTTACGCCATCAATATCAACCCGTGGGCTTTATCGATGATGATCCGGCCAAGCAAGGGAAACGTTTACACGGAGTGCCGATTATTGGGACTCGCAAAGATCTGATTTGGGCCATTGAGGCCCATCAAATTGAAGAATTAATTATTGCCATGCCTGCCGCTCCTAAAGCAGAGATCAAGAAGATTATTGAACTTTGTCAAACTAAAAAAGTACATATTAAAATAACTCCGGCGGTAGCGGAGATTATTAGTGGCAAGGTTATTTTAAAACAATTAAGAGAGGTAGCCATTGAAGATTTACTGGGCCGGGAACCAGTAAAATTAGATCTGGATGATGTAGCCGGGTATTTAAAAGGTGAAGAAGTCTTAATAACCGGAGCGGGTGGTAGTATTGGTTCGGAGTTGTGTCGGCAGATCGCTAAGTTTCAACCCCAAACCCTAATTCTTTTGGGACGGGGCGAAAATTCTATTTACGAAATTACGCAAGAATTAGCCGCTACTTATCCGGAGTTGAATCAAATTCCAGTTATTGCCGACATTCGTGATCGGCGCAAATTGGGAAAAGTTTTTGCTAAATATCGTCCTACAGTTGTTTTTCATGCGGCGGCTCATAAGCATGTGCCTCTAATGGAAGCCGCTCCCGATGAGGCTATTAAAAATAATGTCTTTGGGACTAAAAATCTGGCCGAACTTAGTGATGAATATCGTTGCAAACGTTTTGTTTTGATTTCAACAGATAAAGCGGTTAATCCAACTTCGGTGATGGGTGCCACCAAGAGAGTAGCCGAGTTAGTAATTCAAGATCTTAATGCCCGTAGTCAGACTAAGTTTATGGCCGTGCGGTTTGGTAATGTTTTGGGAAGTCGAGGCAGTGTGGTTCCTCTTTTTCGGAAACAAATTGCCGGAGGAGGTCCGATAACAATTACCCATCCGGAAATGACCCGCTTTTTTATGACCATTCCTGAAGCGGTGCAATTAGTAATTCAAGCGGGAGCCTTAGGTGGCGGTGGCGAAATTTTTGTTTTAGATATGGGCAAGCCTGTCAAGATTGTGGATTTAGCTAAAGAGTTGATCAGACTTTCGGGCCTAGTGGTTGAGAAAGACATTAAAATTGAGTTCACGGGCATTCGCCCCGGAGAAAAGCTTTATGAGGAGATTTTTACTTCTGAAGAAGGGCACCAGTCCACTAAACATCAGAGAATTTTTATTTCTTCCTTACCGAAACCGGAACATAGTGTTTTAGCCCGGGGTTTAACTCTATTATGGGAATGGTTAAATGGGGATGCCGAACAATTAGTAATTATTTTAAGGGATCTGATTCCGCGCTATCAACCGGAAAGAGTTAAAGGGAAGGAGACAGTAATTAAAACTGATAATTTTGAGGTGCTCTCCCCAGATGTAAGCAGTTACGCGACCCGTGGCTGATCATTGCGAAGCTATTAAGGTAAGGCTCAAACCATATTTTGTTTTGATAAATATCATGTTTCTGAAAATGAAACATGATATTTTTTAAATATTGTCGCTTTTTTAATAAATTAACGCTTTTTTAACATTAATGTTATGGATATCTATGAAATTTTTGGTATAATAGAATTACAATAAAGTTAATTTGATGATGATGACATATTTAGCTATGGTTGTTGATTATAAATTAATATGTAATATTCATATCATTAATTATTTTTGAAGAGAGGATTTTGGATTATGTCTAAGTTTGAATATGTAAGAGAATTAATCAAACAATTAGCGGCTCTAGGTTACGAACAATTTCAAATTAATGAGTTAATAGGAGAAAAGCTAATTCTAGATGATCCTGCAAAGTTAGAAATGTTATCCTCTTTGGAATATGACGTTGTAATTGAAGTTTTAGAAGAAAATATTAATTTTGCCCTAAAGTGTTTAAGCCAAAGATGGCAAATATCTTAAATCTGGGGGAAGGCGGGTTATTTATTTAGCATGAATATGATTAATGAAAATAATAATGGGATTGATAAACTAGTTTATTTATTGCGCATAATTAAGAAACGAATTTTAATAATTGTTCTGTTTACGGTTTTTAGTATTTTAGCAGCTTTGATTTTAAATATTTCAATTACCCCAGTTTATGAAGCCACTAGTAGCCTGCGAATTAAGCAGGTTAAAGGCTTAGAGAACTCTTTGTTAAAACAGCAATCTCAAGTGAATCCTATGGAGTTACAGCAGCTAATCACCACCTACATGGAGATTTTAAGAAGTCGTTTTGTGGTTACCAATACTTTTGCTAAAGTTTACGGAGAATTGCCGGAGTCTTTATCTTATGAAGATATGTTGGAATTAATTAAAATTAAACCTATTAAAGAATCTTATATCATTAAAGTAATTGCTCATGCAGAAGAAGGAATGACGGCCAAATTACTAGCGGATACTTTGGTGGAAAACTTTTTTAACAAAGTAATGAGTATGAATCAAGATGAGCAGAGCGGTTTCAGTATGTTTATTAAAGAGCGTCTTGATGAAGCTAAAAAAGATTTGCAACATGCTGAAGAAGCCTTACGTAGGTATAAACAGACCCATAAAATTATTTCCTCTGATGAAGAAACCAAATCGGTGGTAGAGCATCTTAATGCCATTAACAAAATTGTGGCTAAAAATCAGATTGACCTGGCGGCAGCTCAGGCGAAATTGGTGAGTATTAAAAATCAATTGTCGATGGAAGAACAAAATTTTGTGAAAGACAGCCCTAAGTTAAAACGATATAAGGAAAAAATAGCCCAGTTTCAAGCAAAATTGGTTCGCGTATTGCAACAATACTCTGATTCTGATCCTAAAGTTTTGAATTTAAGGAAACAAATAGAAACGGAAACGAAGAAACTTAATTCAGAAATCCAAACCATTATTAAAGAGAAGGCTAACAACTATACCCCGGTGATTCAAGAATTATTACAAAAAAAATTGCAACTAGAATCGGAAATTAATGCAATTTTAGCTGAAAAAGAAGAAGTCTCCAAAATTAGTAAGGGTAAAGAGGAAGATGTTGCCAAACTGCCGTTACTGGAGCAAGAATTAACTAAATTAATTCGTGACGTTGACGTAGCTCAAGAGATCTATATTACCTTAGCCAAACGCAATGAAGAGGCGCGCATCAATCAAGCAATGACTATTAATGATGTCCAGATTATTGATAAAGCGGTGGCTGCCAAAGCACCCATTAAACCTAATAAAAGATTAAATATGATTATTAGTATCTTTTTAGGTCTATTTATTAGTATCGGTTTGGTGCTCTTAATCGAAACTGTTAATAAAACTATTGCAACGGTGGACGATGTGAAACATTATCTTGATTTACCGGTTTTCGGAAGCATCCCGGATTTTAATGATAAATTACTGGCCCGGGAAAAGCAGAAACAACTTAAGAAATAACGAAAAAGTCAGTTGATAGAGCTAAAAAAGACAAGGTGGTTTTAAATGTCAAATCAAACTTTTCTAATTAATAATGATGCTAAATCATTAATTGCGGAATCTTACCGCACCATTCGTACTAATATTCAATAGCCGAAAGCTCGACTAATCAAAAATTAAAACTGATTATGTTTACTAGTGCCGGACCGGGGGAGGGAAAATCAACTAATTTATCTAATACGGCAATTGCTTTATCCCAGCTAGGTAAAAAGGTCTTAATAATTGATTGTGATTTACGGAAACCAACACAACATAAAATATTTGGTCAAAAAAGAATTGGAATTACTAATATTTTGGTAGAAAATCTTAACTATCAAGAAGTTGTCCAAAATACGGAAATTATTAATTTGCAGTTATTGGCGGTGGGTCCGATACCTCCTAATCCTTCCGAATTGTTAAGCTCTGAACGGTTTGTTGGTCTGTTTGAGAAAATAAAGCAGGATCCGGCTTATGATTATATACTAGTGGATGCACCACCAGTATTAGCCGTTTCGGATACCACGATTATTGCTCCTTTAGTAGACGGCATTATTTTTGTAGTAAATACCCAGATTGTCAAGCCAGCCATTGCGGTCCAATCAAAAGAAATTTTAGAAAAAGCCCATGCCAAGATTTTAGGAGTGGTCTTAAATAAAATTGAAATTAATAAAGAATATATGAAATATTATTATTATTATAGTAATGATAGTTGAAAAATAATTGTTTTAAAAATAGTAGTTAGGTGAGGAATTTATTTTTAGGGGGCTTCTTTCTTGGCTTTAAAAGCGTATAAAAATTATTCTACAGCGCAAAACAAAGAAATATCCGCTAATAAAGGGATATTTGAGAATCTAATTTCTGCAATTAGTAAAGAAGGGAATCTTAATCAAATATTGCGGCGTTTAGTGCCGCTAATCTATGTTCTAAATGATTATTTATCCATTTGGCTAGCTATTTTAACTTCTGTTTATATCAGCGCTCTTTTTTTTCCTTATAAGTTTCAATTTTCTTTTAATGAATTTAACTCCCAAATTATTTATTATATTATTCCTTTGATTTACCAGAGTTTTATTATTTACGATGGAATTTATAATAAACGTTTATCGTTTTGGCAGTATGCTGAAAAAATAATTAAAATTTCTACATATGCCACTATTTTTACCATTGGAATCCTATTTTTTACGGGGATTATCAATGTGACCCCCCGCTATTTTGTCGTCTTTGGCTGGTTCTTTTCTTGCTGTTTTTTGGTAACGAGCCGTCACTTGATTAAAAAGTTTTTGATTTTTTGCGGGTTATGGTCCAAACCAGTAGTTATTGTGGGGATTAGAGAAAGTATTAATTTTTTAATTAAAACTTTTGAGGAAGAAGCGGATTTAGGCTATGAGATTGTGGGAATTATTGACGAAAACTATTCCCAAAATAAAGTCCATCATTTTAAAAAGCATCCGGTGATAGGTGATTTGCATAATCTTGAGAAAGCGATTACTAAAAGTGGAGTTAATGAAGTTATCGTAGCTATTCCGGAGATCCAAAGACAGGAGCTCTTAGATATTGTGTATCGCTTACAACCTTTAGTCAAAAATTTAACAGTGATTCCGGATTTACAGGGGATGCCCCTTAGTAATCTAGAAGCGGACCCTTTGTTTAACCAGCGGGTGGTAATGCTTCGGGTGCGTAATAACCTCTTGGTTTATCAAAATTATATTCTGAAAAGATTTTTTGACTTAGCCTTTGGTAGTTTAATAATGGTTTTGTCTTTACCCTTGATGGCGGTTATTGCCTGGCTAATTAAAAAGGATTCTCCGGAAGGAGAGGTACTTCATGTTGGTAAGCGCATTGGTAAAAAAGGCCAGGAATTTGAATGTTATAAGTTTCGTACCATGCACGCCAATAGTGATTTGATTTTGGAAGAATATTTAAAGAAGCATCCCGATGCTAAGGCGGAATGGGAGCAATTTGCTAAATTGAAGGCCTATGACCCGCGCATTACTAAAATTGGGAAATGGTTACGAAAATTTAGCCTTGATGAATTGCCCCAGATTTTTAATGTTTTAAATGGCGAAATGAGCCTGGTTGGCCCCAGACCTTATCTGCCGCGGGAAAGAGAGCGCATGTCTTATTATACTGACACCATCTTAAACACTACTCCGGGAATTACAGGCCTTTGGCAGGTGCGGGGACGAAATGATATTGAATTTGAAGGAAGGCTGGCCTTAGATGCCTGGTATGTCCGCAATTGGTCTTTTTGGCTGGACATTACCCTGTTAATTAGAACCATTAAAGTAGTTTTGGCGAGAAAAGGAGCTTACTAGATAAATGGTAATCAAAAAAAAGATTTGTATTTTAGGATTAGGTTATATTGGCTTACCTACAGCTGCTATGTTTGCCACTCACGGCCATGAGATATTAGGAGTAGATGTTAATCAGGAAATAGTAACTGCTTTAAATCAAGGAAAAGTGATGATCAGTGAACCCTACCTGGATATTTTGGTTCAAGCAGCAGTTACTTCTGGTAATCTCCGGAGCCGAACTATTCCCGAAGAGGCAGATGTTTTTATAATTACCGTGCCAACTCCCATCACAGAAACTAAACAGGCGGATATGTCCTATGTGATTGCCGCTACGAAATCCATCTTGCCTTTTTTACGTGCTGGAAATATGGTTGTTTTAGAATCAACTTCTCCTACAGGAACAATTCAGGATTTAATTTGTCCAATTTTAGCAGAATCAGGGTTGCAGATTGGCGAAGAGGTTTTGGTAGCTCATTCTCCCGAACGAGTTTTGCCGGGAAAAATTTTGATTGAATTAGTGGAGAATAACCGGATTATTGGTGGGATTAATGAGGAGTCAACCTTAGCAGTTAAACAATTATATCAAACTTTTGTCAAAGGCGAAATCTA
>JANQHU010000471.1 GCA_028282485.1 Bacillota bacterium | reverse complement strand
TAAATTTGCGGTCAATACCATTGTCGAACGCTTTAAAAGTATCACTGAGCAGAGCGGCATTAAACCGGAAGAGATTCGTTATATCATTCCCCATCAAGCTAATATTCGGATTATTGAAGCTGCTGCGAAAAATTTAGGTTGTCATCAAGCCGAATTCATCACAAATATTGAGAAATACGGGAACACTTCCTCAGCCTCCATTGGCTTAGCTTTTGAGGAAGCTTGGCCCCGGTTTCAAAAAGGGGATTATATTATGTTAGTTGGCTTCGGAGCCGGCCTTAGTTGGGCTGCGGCATTAATCCAATGGTAGCCGGAAGTAACTTTTCTTTTTATAAAATTTATTGCTTCTTGGCCTTGAATATTGTATGATATAAGCGTGAAATAGTATCCAAGCTCTTGATCTGGTAATTAGGGATAGTCTTTTTTCAAAATTATAGGAGGTTTTTGGAATGACTAATTATATAATTGCAATTTTTGGGATTGTGGTTTTGATGGCCACTTATAAAATATATTTAGATCGAGAATTTTATCGTCATCTCTTTGAATTAGAAGATTTTTTTGAAAGTGAATTAGATTTTACTAGTTTATCGAAAAATATTCTAATTCGCTTAATGAAAGAGACTAATTCGACTTCCGGAATGATTTATTGGCTGGATGAAACCCAAAATGATTTTAAATTAAAAACATTAAATGGAATTCCGACGGATAAGATTAGTGTTATCACCCGAATTTTACGCCAACCCCAAGGTTTTATTGAAAAAATAGCGGGTAATCCCCAAGGGTTTATCATTAAGGATTTTAAAAATGATGACTATTTTAAGAAGATGGAAGAAAGCCAAGAATTAGCCGCGTTCTATCAGAGTTTAATGGTGATTCCCTTAACAACGGTGGAGAATAAAATTTTAGGTATTCTGCTTCTTTTTAAGGATCAGAGTATTTTTACCAATCGGCAGTTGAATTTATTAACAGTTTTTGCGCCCCGCCTAGCGGTGAGACTTGATAACGCACGACTCTATCAAGTTACTAGAGAAACCGCCTTGGAAAATTCTCGGCTGTATGTTAATATTTCCAAATTATACCATCAGGCAACCTTAGATGAATTAACTGGCCTTGCAAATCGAATGTTCCTAATCCAGCGAATGAAAGAAGAGCTTAAAAAAGCTTCTCGTTTTCAGCAGCCCATTTCTTTAATTTTTGTGGATATAGATAATTTTAAAAATGTAAATGCTAAGTATAGTCACCAAATCGGAGATCAGGTTTTAATTGAATTTGCCGATTTATTACGTAATTCGATCCGGGAATACGATGTGGCCAGTCGTTTCGGGGGGGAAGAGTTTGTTTTGTTATTGCCCCAAGCCTCCCTTACTAATTCGGTAGAATTAGCGGAAAGATTGCGGGAAAAAGTAGCTAATACTAATTTCTGCGCCGCGGCGGACGGCTTAAATATCACCGCCAGTTTTGGAGTAAGCGCGATTATGAAGATAACGGCTCAGCCAAATCAATTAGATGATGAGCGTTTAACTAATTATGTAGAAAGCTTAGTCTCCCGGGCAGATGATGCTTTGGGAGAGGCGAAAAATTCCGGGCGTAATAAGGTGGTTTATCGTACGGAAGAGGCGGAAGAGTAGGTGGATTTATTTTGTTTCTTGATTATGCTAAAATAAATGTTAAATCTGGTAACGGGGGCTCTGGAGCGGTAAGCTTCAGGCGGGAGAAGTATGTCCCCCGGGGCGGGCCGGATGGTGGCGATGGTGGTCGTGGGGGCCACATCATTTTTAAAATTAGTGCTGACCTCAATACTTTAAGCAACTTTCGGTTTCAACATCATTTTAAAGCAGAAAACGGAAAACCGGGTGAAGGAGGGCGGCGCTTCGGCAAAGATGGTAAAGATTTGATTATATCCGTTCCCGAAGGGACCGTAGTTCGGGATGCTGAGACTAAACAGGTTTTAGCCGATCTAACCGGGGAAAATCAGGAAGTACTTTTTTTGAAAGGTGGCCGTGGGGGCCGTGGCAATACCCGCTTTGCCACTCCAACTAGACGAACGCCCCGTTTTTCCGAAAAAGGGGAGCCAGGCTTAGAGACTTGGATTGAGTTGGAGTTGAAATTATTAGCTGATGTAGGAATTATTGGATTTCCCAATGCGGGAAAGTCAACTTTACTTTCGAAAATAACGGCAGCAAAGCCCAAAATTGCCGATTACCCCTTTACCACCTTGATTCCCAATTTGGGTGTGGTTGATTTTAGAGGGGAAAGTTTTGCCGCGGTGGATATTCCGGGGCTAGTTGAAGGGGCCCACGAAGGAATTGGTTTAGGACATCAATTTTTGCGCCATGTGGAGAGAACCAGATTATTAGTACATATGATTGATGTTTCGGGGTTGTCCGGAAGAGATCCTTACCAAGATTGGCAACAAATTGAACAAGAATTAGCCCTCTTTAATGCTTCTTTGGCTCAAAGGCCCCAGATAATTGTGGCTAACAAAATGGATTTTCCAGGTGCTCAAGCTGTTTATCAGCAACTGGTGGAGCGGTTAAATGATCGCCAAGTCCTGGCTATCTCCGCAGTTACCGGGGCAGGAATTACAAATCTGTTAGAGGGGATAATTGGAAAGCTAGCCCAGTTGCCCAAAAACGATCAACCATTAATTACCAGTGTTTTGGAAAAAGAGATGGAACATCCTGATGATGAGATAAGTGTTAGAAAAGAGAATCACCTTTATGTGGTAGATAATCAAAATTTAATTAAAAGAATTAATCGGTATAATTTAGAAGAAGATGATGCTTTATTAAGTCTGCAAAGGCTCCTTAAACGTTGGGGAGTGGATCAAGCTTTAATTGAAGTCGGCATTGAGGAAGGCGATACGGTTCGGATCGGAGATTTTGAATTCGTTTTTTATCCTGATGAATGAAAGCATTGTTAACCTGGTTGATAATATATAAACGGAAAGGAATTAGAAGATAGTGTTAAGTAGCAAAGAACGAAGTCGTTTGAGAGCTCTGGGAAATACCATGGAGCCCATATTAATGATTGGAAAAGGTGGAATTAGTGAGCAAATAGTAGTTCAATTAGAAGAAGCTTTAACCGCCCGGGAGTTATTGAAAGCCAGAGTGTTGCCCCATACGGAACATGACGCCAAGGAGATTGCCGCAATTTTAGCAGCCCGAACCGAGGCCGAGATTGTGCAAGTAGTCGGCAATAATATTTTATTTTTTCGCTTACCCTTAGATAATTCTCCCAGTAAGGTTTTGACCCAGGAGGATTAAAAGTGAATTATTTAGAGAGATTAAAAAAGGCGAAGCGCATCGTGGTTAAAGTAGGAACGACTACTTTGACCCATTCTCAGACCGGAAAGTTAAATTTTAGTTTACTGGAAAAATTGGTACGCCAATTAGTTGATCTGAAAAATCAGGGTCTGGAGATTATTTTAGTCTCTTCCGGAGCCGTGGGTGCCGGAATGGGCCGTTTGGGCTTACTCCAAAAACCAATGATGATTGTGGAAAATCAAGCCTTAGCAGCCATTGGCCAAGGCGTGTTAATGCATGTTTACGAAAAGCTTTTTGGGGAGTATGGCCAGCTGGTGGCCCAAATATTACTTACCCGCAGTGATATGGGGGAGCGGCAGCGGTATTTGAATGCGCGCAATACGATTTTGACTTTATTTAAATACCAAGTGATTCCCATTATTAATGAAAATGATACTGTAGCTACAGAAGAACTCCGTTTTGGCCAGAATGATTATCTGTCGGCGTTGGTAACCAGTTTAATGGAAGCAGATTTATTAATTCAGCTTTCCGATATTGACGGCTTATATACTGCTGATCCTCGCATTGATCCTCAAGGGGAATTAATACCATTAGTTAGTGAGATTGACGAAGAACTCCTGAAGATGGCTGGAGGAGCCACGACCAAGTACGGTACCGGTGGGATGAAAACTAAATTAGAAGCAGCCAAGATAGTTTTGGAAGCGGGGGCGGCCATGCTTATTATGAATGGCCAAAATCCGGAAGGGATTAGTAATATTTTTAGGGGCCAAAAAGTCGGAACAGCCTTTGTCAGTCGCCAACCCTTAATTAATTGCCGGAAAAGATGGTTAGCCTACGGGCCGGCGATTAATGGCCAGATTATGATTGATCGGGGGGCCGAAGCGGCTTTGATCCAAAAAGGAAAGAGTCTGTTGCCCTCGGGAATTATAGAAGTAGCTGGTCCTTTTACAGAAGGAGATTTAGTGAGCATCGTCAATATGAAGCACCAGGAATTAGGACGGGGCCTATCCAATTATAGTTTGGAACAATTAAAAATAATTAAGGGGAAAAAGAGTCGGGAAATTATTAATTTATTAGGTTTTAAGGCAGCCGATGAAGCGATTCACCGGGATAATTTAGTGATTACTTCTTAAATAAAAGGAGCTGTGGGGCCGTTGATCGGAGTTATGGGTGGAACATTTGATCCCATTCATTATGGGCATCTAGTATTAGCAGAAAAAGCACGGGAAGCTTTTAACTTGGAGAAAGTCATTTTTATTCCGGCGGCCATTCCCCCGCATAAAATTGGCGAAGTAGATACCCCGGGCCAGGAACGCTTAAAGATGGTCGAATTAGCCATTGCTGGTCAAAAAGATTTTGAAGTCTCTAGTATTGAATTAAAGCGGCAAGGTCCTTCTTATTCCATTGATACCTTACAGGAGTTAAGAGCTTTAACTGGAGGGGAACTGGCTTTAATCTTAGGTTTCGATTCGTTATTAGAGTTAAATACTTGGAAGAATTATCACCAAATTTTAGAAGAGACGAAGATTATTACCGCTTTTCGTCCTGGTTATCCTGTCCCGGTTAATAAGCAGGAATGGCCGGATTTTTTACAGGATTATTTAGAAAAAATAATGCTTTTGGAAGCACCTTTACTAGATATTTCCTCTACCTGGTTAAGAGTAGAGTTGATGTACGAACGCTCGATTCGCTATTTGCTCCCGGAAGCGGTGCGGGAATATATTCTGGCGAAAAAATTATACCGTAATTATTAAGTAGATTTAGGAGTTAGATAAAGAAAAAGAGGCTTACCGCCTCTTAGCATTAAACACGTAATTCTTTTTGTTTCGCTTCATTGACAATGATTTCGCGCCCACCTAATGATTTTCCGTTTAAGTCATTAATAATGGTTTCTACATTTTCTTCATCAATTTCGATAAACCCGAAACCTTTGGAACGACCATTAGCAGGATCGGTAATTACCCGGCTTGATTTTACCGGAACATAATTAGCAAAAAAAGCTGCTAAATCTTCTTTAGTAACGGCCCAGGGAAGATTGCCGACATATAGGGTTTTTGCCAAACAGAACACAC
The DNA here is from genome assembly GCA_028282485.1 of Bacillota bacterium. Lineage (GTDB taxonomy): Bacteria > Bacillota > UBA4882 > UBA8346 > UBA8346 > JANQHU01. Next base: position 539 of record JANQHU010000471.1, on the reverse strand, counting down.
CTCTTTCTTTCGATTTCTCTCATTTATTTTATGTAAAAAGTTATTGGCTATACTATTTTTATAAAGAAATCTGCCGTGACAGCAGAGGAAATAATGTGTTATAATGAGAAGAGTTTGACAATTCTTAAGTTTTTAATATTAATTATTTAACAGGGAGGAACTAAAGATGGCCAGTGATTCTTCTTTTGATATTGTTTCCAAGGTTAATCTACAAGAAGTAAATAATGCCTACCAGCAAACCCTAAAAGAGATTGAGCAACGTTATGACTTTCGGGGAGTAAAGGCAGAGATCTTACTAGAAGAGGCTTATTTTACTATAACTACCAGTGATGACTTTAAGCTAAAAAGTATTATTGATGTTTTACAAAGCAAACTAATTAAAAGAGAGGTCCCCATTAAAAATTTGGACTACCAGAAAGCAGAGCCAGCTAGTGGGGGTGGGGTGCGGCAAAAGATCGGGCTTAAGCAGGGCATCGATACTGAGAAAGCCAAGCAGATGGTGAAAAATATTAAAAGCCTGGGGTTAAAGATTCAGGCCC
>JANQHU010000343.1 GCA_028282485.1 Bacillota bacterium | reverse complement strand
CCCGTTTTTTATATATTATAATTATTAAAGTAAGGAATAGGAATTGTAATTTTGGGGGAGAAAATCGGTGAAATCATTAGTTATTGTTGAATCGCCGGCCAAGGCGAAAACGATTGAAAAATATCTGGGAAAAAAATTTACTGTAAAAGCATCTTTAGGTCATGTAGTGGATCTACCCAAAAGTCAATTTGGAGTGGATGTAGAAAATGATTTTAACCCGAAATACATTAAAATTCGGGGGAAAGCAAAATTAATTAAAGAATTGCAAGCATCCGCAAAAAAAGCGGAAGTAGTTTACTTAGCAACTGACCCTGATCGAGAAGGGGAAGCAATTTCGTGGCATCTGGCCAACACCTTAACTGTTGATAAAAGTTGTATCAAAAGAATTGAGTTTCATGAAATTACGAAAAAAGCCGTGGAAAAATCTTTGAAAAACGCCCGTGAAATTGATTTAGACCGGGTGCACGCCCAACAGGCCCGGCGAATTTTAGACCGGATTGTGGGTTATCAGTTAAGCCCGCTTTTATGGCAAAAAGTGCGTCGCGGATTAAGTGCCGGAAGAGTGCAGTCCGTAGCGGTGCGGCTTATTTGTGAGCGAGAGAAAGAGATTGTTAGTTTTAAGCCGGAAGAATACTGGAGTATTACCGGAAGATTTAAAACAATTAAACAAGAACCTTTTGTAGCAAAGCTTGCTTTGCGTGGAAAAAAGAAATTAGAACTGCATAATCAAGTAGAAACTGATCAAGCATTAAATGATTTAAAGGGTGTAAACTATGAAGTAGCAGCAGTAAAGCGAAAAGAAAGATTACGTAATCCGGCTCCGCCTTTTACAACCAGTAGTTTACAACAAGAGGCCGCACGTAAGTTGGGATTTGGTGCGAAACGAACCATGATGATCGCCCAGCAACTCTATGAGGGTTTGGAACTAGGGGACGAAGGAACCCATGGACTAATAACTTACATGCGAACCGACTCTGTTCGAGTAGCAGCAGAAGCGCAGCAGGAGGCCCGGGAAGTTATTTCTAAGCTATATGGCCAGAATTTTTTGCCGGAAAAATCACCTTTCTATAAAACGAAGGCTACAGGAGCCCAAGATGCACACGAGGCGATTCGGCCTACCAATGTTTTTTGGCTTCCGGAAAAAGTGAAACCTTATTTGAGTCGGGATCAATTTCGTCTCTACCAACTCTTGTGGGAACGATTTGTGGCTAGCCAAATGCGGCCGGCAATCCTGGATACGGTTTCAGCTGATATTCGGGCGGGAGACTATACTTTTAAAGCAACCGGAAGTGTAATTAAATTTTTAGGATTTTTAGAAGTTTATCAAGAAGGTAAAGATGATGAAAAAGAAGAACAAGAAGAGCACCTTCCTGATCTTAAAGTTGGAGAGAAGGTTGATTTGGAGAAGTTAGACCCGAGGCAACATTTCACCCAACCACCACCTCGTTTTACGGAAGCTACTTTGATTAAAACTTTAGAAGAAAAAGGAATTGGTCGTCCCAGTACCTATGCGCCGACTATTGATATTATTTTAAAACGAAATTATATTGAGGTAGAGAGTAAAAGGCTAAAGCCTACTGAATTAGGTCAAATAGTAGTTGATTTGTTAATCCAACAATTCTCGAATATAGTTGACTATGATTTTACTGCCGAAATGGAAAAGAAGTTTGATAGTATCGCTGAAGGAAACCTGGATTGGGTCCAAGTTTTAGCTGACTTTTATGATCCCTTTAATAAAGAAGTGGAAGTGGCCAAAGAAAGTATCGGAAAAGTTGAAGTACCACAAGAGGAAAGCGATGTTCAGTGTGAACGTTGTGGGCGCACTATGATTTATAAATATGGCAGGTTTGGAAAGTTTTTAGCTTGTCCAGGATACCCGGAATGTAAAAATGCTAAATCCATTCAAAAAGTATTAGGAGTTTCTTGCCCGAAATGTGGCGAAGGGGAGATTATTGAAAAGAGAAGTAAAAAGAAGCGTCTCTTTTATGGTTGTAACCGTTATCCGGAATGTGATTTTGTCAGTTGGGAACGCCCCTATAAAGAGCCTTGTCCGGATTGTGGCTCCATGCAGGTTGCCAAGGGCGGTAAAAAAGAACCTAAAAAAGTTATTTGCCTAAATGAAAGTTGTAATCATACTGAAGAAGTTTCAAATAGTGAGGAATAATTAATGACCCAAGTAAAGATTATTGGTGGGGGTTTAGCCGGTAGTGAGGCTGCCTGGCAGCTGGCGCAAAGAGGGATTGTGGTACAATTATGGGAGATGCGCCCTCAGAAAATGACCCCAGCTCATCAAACCGGCTTGTTGGCGGAATTAGTTTGTAGCAATTCTCTGCGAGGTAATTCCTTGCAGAATGCCGTGGGGCTTTTAAAAGAAGAAATGCGGCAGTTAGACTCCTTAGTAATGAAAGTGGCTGCCGAAACGGAGGTCCCGGCCGGAGGAGCCTTGGCTGTAGACCGGAATCATTTTTCTCAGAGAATTACCGAATATTTAAATACACATCCTTTAGTTAATATTTGTAATGAAGAGCTGACTGAGATTCCTAAAGATGGTCCTTGTATTATTGCTACCGGGCCCTTGACCTCAGAAGGTTTAGCCGAAAACTTGAAAGATTTTTTTGGACAAGAGTATTTTTATTTTTATGATGCGGCCGCTCCGATTGTGACGGCGGAATCCTTAAATCATGAGGTGGTTTTTGCTGCTTCCCGTTATGGTAAAGGAGATAATGATGGATATTTAAATTGCCCCTTCGATCAGGAGAGTTACCAGAATTTTTGGCAGCAATTAGTAGATGCGGAAGTGGCCGAAAGTCATCTTCCGGAGGAAAAAGCAGTCTTTTTTGAAGGGTGTATGCCCATCGAAGTTTTAGCGAAACGTGGCGGGGACACCTTACGATATGGACCGTTAAAGCCAGTAGGCCTAACTGATCCGGCTACTGGCAAAAGACCCTTTGCCGTAGTCCAGTTAAGACAAGAAGATCGTCATCAGACCTTATATAATCTGGTTGGGTTTCAAACCCATTTGAAATGGGGAGAACAACAACGGGTTTTTCAAATGATTCCGGGTTTAGAAAAGGCTGAGTTTGTTAGATTTGGAGTAATGCATCGCAATACATATTTAAATGCTCCGGTAATTTTGAAGCAGACTTTACAAGTCAAAAAAGAACCTAACATTATGATGGCCGGACAAATAACCGGAGTTGAAGGTTATGTAGAATCAGCGGCATCCGGCCTTGTCGCTGGGTTAAATATGCAGCGGTTAGTTTCTGGTAAACCACTCTTAGTCTTTCCCGTTGAAACAGCCTTAGGCGCTTTAATTACTTATATATGTAATGCTGATTCCCGGTATTTTCAACCAATGAATATAAATTTTGGCTTGTTCCCAAGCTTAGAAGGCGGGAGATTAGCTAAAAAAGAGCGGCAGCTAGCATATTCGCAAAGAGCTTTAAAAAGTTTAGATAACTTTAAAAATAATGTTTTTTAAGTAAATTTTTTAATTATAAAAAAATTGATTAATATTGTTATTTGTGAATATTTGTGATAATATAGAGGGCAGATAAATGTTTGATAATTATATTGATGAATTTTTAACTCATTTGCGAATTGGTAATAATTATTCATTACACACAATTAATAGTTATAGTATAGATTTACAACAATTTATACTTTTTTTAGAGGAAATTGAGATTTTTAGTATTCAATCAATAAATTATTTGATAATTAGAAAGTATTTAGCTTATATAAAAGACAAATTGTTTTCAAAATCATCAATTGCACGTAAATTAGCCTGTTTAAGATCTTTTTTTCGCTTCTTATGTCAGCAAGGCTATTTGGATGACAATCCAATCATTGGGATTTCTACCCCCCGTCAGGAAAAACGCTTACCTAAATTTTTATTTTTGGAAGAAGTTAAAGAATTATTAGGAACACCTGAAAGTAATACTTTATTAGGCGTGCGTGATCTGGCCATATTAGAAATAATATATTCTAGTGGGTTGCGCTTGCAGGAAGTGGTGAATCTTTCTTTACAAGACTTAGATTTTTTACGAGGTTTCCTTCGGGTGTTAGGTAAAGGTTCTAAAGAGCGCCTTGTACCATTAGGGGAGTTTGCTCAGGATGCTTTAGAAAAATATTTAAAAGAGGTGAGGCCACAATTACAAAAAAAGAGTACTGCTATTATGACGGATAAGTTATTTTTAAATTATCGCGGCACCCCTTTAAGTGGTAGAAGTATCCAAAGATTGTTTGATAAGCATATAAAAAAATTGGCCTTAAAATTTAAAGCCAGCCCCCATACTATCAGACATACTTTTGCGACACATTTATTGGAAAGTGGGGCTGATCTCAGAATCGTACAAGAATTATTAGGGCATGAAAATGTATCCACTACTCAAATATATACCCACGTAACGAAAGCGAGACTGAGAAAAGTATATTTGCAGAGTCATCCTAGAGCTGAATTATAAAATTTATTAAATATTTGGGAAAATTAAGTAATGGGAAGTTTTGGTTTTTTGAAAGTTGGTAAGTTTATAAGTTAATATTAAGAGCAAGGAGAGCGATTTAAATGACATTATTAGAAAGAGTACGTGAGGTAGAAGATTTATTAAAAAAAGAAAATCCGGCAGCTTCTGATTTAGCTACTACAGTATCCAAAGTTATGAACTGTAACACTTATTTAATTAACTCCAATGGTGATATTTTAAGCATGTCCTTACCTAATGGAGCTGATTGCAGTCAAACGGCTAAAGATCAACCAGTTTCATTAAAAGCCGATTTTAAGCAGCGCATGGCCTTTACTTTTCAGACGGTGGCCAATTTATCCGTGGAAGGATGTTTTATCCAGGAAAATGGCTGTGAAAATACTAATAATTTCATCTCAATTGTACCCATTAGAAATGTGAGATCAAATTCTGGGCACCTCTTGTTTACTAAAAAGGGTGAACAGTTTAGTGATGAAGAATTAATAATTGCCGAAGCTGCTTCCCTAGTGGCCAGTATCTTCTTTTACGAGTTTAATTTAGGGGAAATGGGTGGGGAAGTTAATGTGCCTAACAATGTACAAATGGTCTTGGATTCATTATCCTTTTCGGTGCTCAAAGCTATTAGTAATGTCTTCAATGACCTGGACGGGCTCGAAGGCTTTTTGGTAGCAAGTAAAATCGCCGATCGGATCGGTATTTCCCGCTCCGTAATTGTGAATGCTATGCGTAAGTTAGAGAGTGCCGGTGTTGTTGATTCTCGTTCGTTGGGGATTAAAGGGACCTATATTAAAGTTAAAAACCCGCACTTTTTAGATGCTTTGAGAGAAAAGATTTAGATTAAATAAATAATTTTAGACGACCGTTATTTTACGCAAAGTAAGATAACGGTTTTATTTTTGTAAAAAACATTTTAAGCGTAAACTATTTGCTAATCAGGTTTATAAAATGTTATAATTATGAAGCAGAAATACTTTTTATAGATAACTTAAAATGAATCGGAAACGGTTATCGATTGGGAACGATGATTTTAAGAAATTAATTGAGGGTAATTAATATTTTGTCGATAATTCGTTCTAAAAAAATTCACAAAAATGGTTGATTAGTTTTCAAGAATTAATTATAGTATTAGTAGAGTTTGAAAAATAAGGTAGAGAATCCAAGGGAGAAAAGCGATGAAATTAGTAGCGGTAATTTTTGATTTAGACGGGGTGATCGTCTCTACGGATGAATTTCATTATTTAGCCTGGAAGCAACTCGCTGAGGAAGAAGCTCTTTTTTTTGATTATCAAATGAATCAGCGTTTGCTGGGAGTTAGTCGAATGGAAAGCTTAGCTATTATTTTAGAAAACAGCTCGAAAGAGTATAGTTTTACCGAAAAAGAAGCTTTAGCCCAGCGGAAGAATCAGTATTATAAGCGTTTGATTGAAAGATTATCACCAAGGGACATTTTACCCGGAGTGAATGCTTTCTTAGCAAAATTAAGAAAACAGGGTATGAAAATGGCCATTGGTTCTTCCAGTAAAAATTGTCCGTTAATTTTGGAAAAAATTGGCCTGGCAGATGCTTTTCCAGTAGTCGTTGATGGCAATCAGATCACCAATAGTAAACCGGATCCGGAAGTCTTTTTAACCGCGGCTGCAAGACTAGCAATTGCTCCGGAAAATTGTCTAGTAATCGAAGACGCCAAAGCCGGAGTTACTGCTGCTTTAGCAGGTAACATGAAGGTTTTGGGGGTGGGTGCCGCCGCTACAGATGAACGAGCTACCTGGCGAGCAGCGGATCTGACGGAAGTAGATCTGCAAAGTATAATATTTTAGTTTGAAAACTTAAGTTAAGGTGTTGATAGAAATTTGACGTTAGCTAACCTAATTACGATTACACGCTTTATTTTAGTGCCATTTATTTATTTAGAGTTAATTCGGGGCGACCATACCGGGATTACCTGGGGGCTTTTTCTGTTAATGTTAGCCGGAGCCACGGATATCCTTGATGGTTTTGTTGCCAGGGCCCGAAACGAAGTTAGTGAGCTGGGAAAAATATTGGATCCACTGGCGGATAAGTTAGTTATTTTAGCCTTTTTATTAGCCATCGTTCAGTTAGGCTTACCGTGGTGGTTATTTACAATTTATTTAATTAAAGAATTACTGCAAGTTTTGGCGGGGATCTTTTTATTACGGCAATATGCTCAGTTGATTTCCGCTAATTGG
>JANQHU010000322.1 GCA_028282485.1 Bacillota bacterium | reverse complement strand
CAAAAGGCGGGAGCCGTTACTTTAGCCATTGCTGACGAGCGCCGCGTTTTTACTACGGCAACAGTCTTGCAGTCTTTAGCCATGGCCGGGGAAGTCTTCGCGCAAGTTGCTAGTGAATCGCTGAGCATCACAACCAGAAGCATTGATCAGAGAGGGCCAAAAGCTTGGGGGCAACCAAAGCGGTCCCGGCCCAGCCCAGTGCAAAAAAAGTTAATGGCTTTGCTGGAAAAGACAGCTCAAAATTTGGGCTTGACGGCTTTTGAAATTAAGGAAATCCAAAACGTTTACCATTGCTTAACCAAGGATAATTTAAAAGAGCCTTGCCCCTGGCCTAGTCGGCAGTTATCTTCTTTGGCCGGAGGGATGCCTCTAGAATTTTCGGTAGTGGCCCAAAAAGAGTCGCAGCTAGGGCTACGTTATGCTGCGGAGCTGGGGAACCCTTATCTCCCTGCCTATAAACAAGCCAATTCGGCCCTGCGAGCTCTGAAACAGACTGTAACTTATTTGGGTTATGAACCCGCCTGGCAACGCCTTGAGCCGGGAATCAAGCAGTTAGTAAACCCGGCAATCGATATTCCAGCGGGAAATCGGTTTTGGGTTTGGGGAGGGTGTGATCAAGTATTCAAAAAATCAAATGATGAAGCTCTCCCCAGAACCGCCCTTAAAGTTTATTTTAATCTATTTCAAGGGGAAACCGGAACTGCCAGGTTGCGGTTGGAAAGAGCTATACAAGCTGTAGGCATTCCGGTGCCAGAGTCTTTAACGGAAATTTTTAACCTTTTGGATCAAGTGGGTTTTCCCCAAGAAATGGGTTTTGGAATTGGGGCGGAAGGAAAGGTTGCCTGTAAAATTTACTACGAATTGGGAGGCTGGCACCGTCAGACTGTAAGCCGTATTTTGGAAATTGCAGGGTTACCAAATGATTTAGACAGTCTTTGCCCGGAAATTCCCGGGGTGTTACGGGAGTCTTTGGCAGCTAAATCCCGCTCCGGAATTGCTTTACGCCTTGATCCTAAGAGTGGGGGGGTTCGAGAGGTAACTATAGCAGCTGCTTTTCCCTACCCGATGCTGACTACGGCCGAGACCTGCCGTCGGGTTACCCAGTGGCTGATCAGTAATGCTTGGGATGCCAGCGCTTATCAAAAAATGGCAGAAGTATTATTAGCCACGCGGGAAAATGCTTGCCAAACCCCGTCACCGAAGCTGCATAGCTTATTTACCCGAACCTTAAGCAAGGAGCAAGCCTGGGCTACTATTTATCTACGGCCCAGTTGTTAAGATAAATGAATATTACTAAATAAAAATACCAAATAACGCCAACAGTAAAATAATAAAACCAATGATTAAGAAGATCATCTCGCCCTTGGTAAACTTAGTACGCATGCTGAGGTGGGGTGTTTCTTGTTGCCAGTAAAAGTTTAGCGCTTTGACACTGGAGGTTAATGGGATAAAAGAAAAATAGGCAAATATCCAAAGTTCGAAAAGAAATATCGCAAAAAGAATTAAAATATAACCTAAAGCATTCCAACCGGGGGATATAATTTTTGAAAAATTTTTTTCTTGAGCTAGTGAATATATACGTTTTAAAAAACCATAAATAAAAAAGATAGGGAATATAGCCCGCAGTAGCGGCGGAATGGTTAGTTCCAGGTGGTAGTGTTTTTGAATCAATTTCCAATTTTTATACATCCAATAAATTTGGTATAACCCCAAACTGGCAATGTTTAACAAAATAAAATGCTTTAGGGACTGCACCTGGGAATATTCCGGAGCCAGAGAAGTTGGTTGGGCAGTTTGGGGTGTTTTCGTCAAATTAACAGTTGGTCTAATTTCTTCGCTCATGTAACTAATCCTTTCCGGGTAAATAAGCTAGTTACTATTATTATCGGTCAGCATTGGGATTATCTAAGAGAAATTTGATGACCGCGCACCAGATCAATTTTTGCCTCGGCCGTTAAAAAGGCCGCTACTCCTTGATAATAACCGTTTAAGGCTTTATCCAAAGCTAATTGGGAATCCATAATATCCATAGTGGTTTCTAGGCCTGCTTCAAACCGGGCGCCTGTGCCCCGTAAGGATTCTTTGGCTAAATCAATATAGGCTTCATTGGAGCGCACTGTCTCTAAACTTTCCTTTAAATTCAA
>JANQHU010000320.1 GCA_028282485.1 Bacillota bacterium | reverse complement strand
GACCAAAGCTTTGGTAATTATTATTTATCTTTTTTAGTAGAATCTTTGAGAGGCTCTTTCGGAGGCTTTTTGTTAAATTCAAACCGTCACGTTCCGCTGCCTAGACGAATCATTTCTTTTAACTGTTTTATTAAATCATTATAATTTTCTTTTGCTAACCCTTTGTTTTGATATATTTTTTGCAAATACATTTCATATAAAGGTCCCAGTCCTAATTTTTTTTTAATTTGGGTTATGCTAAAAGAATTGATCCCTAATTGACTTAATAAGTTTTTAATTTTTAAAACTTTTTTAGGATCAACTTTATACTGCTTTTCTTTGAATTTTTTACTATTCTCGGCCAATTTTCGACTATTCTTTTTCCATATTTTTAATACTTCATCAGGACTTTTATTTAAATTAGGTATTTGTTTAAGAGTTTCTGGTGGTGGTATATGATCTGCTATAAATTTCTCTGAATAACAATAAGGAGCATCTATTAAATTATCCTTTACTCGAGCTGCTTTCTGTAAATGTTTTATCTCACTTAAACTTATTCGTTGATGATCTTCCGGATTAAGCTCTTTTAAAATACCGTTCAATTCATCTTCATTTTCCTCATCAAATAAATTATTAGAGCGAGACCCACCCGGCAAAACATAAGAAAAAAAGCCAAATACCAAAGAAAAACATTTCCCCAGGCCCCGAACTAGCAAATTTGATTTTGGTTTTTCCGCTAGGTTTTCAGGCGGTACCAAGGGTGGAAGGGGTGGGGGGGAATAAACGGAACTATTATTCGGATTTTGATTAGAATAAGGTTGTGAAGAACGGGAAGAGAAAGAAGCCTTTGGTTTTTCTGGAGATTTCTTTTGGCTAATTCCAGTTTTTGAACCAAAGGATGGTTGATTGGTATTAAGGTTTTGAATTTTTTGATTTTCTTTAGTGTTTACTGCTTCTGGTTTGTTTTTATATTCAAATACATCATTAGTATTAGGTCCCGTTAACGAAACTGAGAATTTTTGGACTTCTTTTTTTGAATATTCTTGATGGGCATTATTTACAGGTGTTGATGTATCTGGAGTTTTTTTAATTAATTTCGAGAAATTATTAATACGCACATCCGTCCACTCCTTGTAGAAAAAAACGTGCTATTTTTAATATTTTTTAAAATTTTTGAGAGGTTTAATTTAGTTGTTAGCCAGCTTGGTATAGATACTTGGGAAAATTACTGGGCTTCTTTTTTTGGTGCAAATGGGTTGTTGGATATATTATCATGTTTTAATTCATTTGCTGCACTTTTTCCTTCGGGTACTTCAGGTTTAACACTTACTTGCTTAAAGGGTCTACTAATTCTGAAGTTCCTTCTTTTTGAGGAGGTTTTTTAGATTTTGCGACACTTTTTTGCTGCGGAGATTCTACAGCTTTTGGTGCACCTTCAGGTTTTTTGACATTTGGCTTTTGTTGTTTTTCAAGGTTATCAATTTTTTTTTGAAGGATTTCAATTTGCTTATTTAAATTAGGTTCTTTACTTTCATTAACTTTTGTCTCATTTTCTACTTTTTGATTTTGTTGTTTTTCAAGATCCTTAATTTTTTTTTGAAGAAATTCAATTTGTTTTTTATCACTTCGTTCCGCTGCTTTCATTTTAGAACGTTCTGAAACTTTGTTTCCAATTAATTTAAATAATTTTGCAGCTATAGTAAAAAAACCCATGGTCTCTGCAGTTTTACTTGCAATTTCAGCTACATTTCCAACGTCTTTCATAACCACGCCAACCTTACCAGCATTATTATGAATGCTATCTAATATATTTATATTTTGACCTGCTAAAGGTTTTGCGGCAGCTTTTTCAGAATCTCCTATTTGTTGTTCACAACTTGGACCTTCATAGGTATCATATTCGCATTGTTTCAAATCCTCAACGCCCATACCATAATTCTCAGAGCCCTTAAAAGTTACATCGCACCTATTTTTTTGGTCTTTCAGATTTTGTGGCAGTTTTCCGTTAATAAGTCCTATATTATACATCCTCATTACCCCATTACCCCCTATCTCTTAAATTTCAAATTTTTATTATTTTTCAGGTCTCAAAAGCTGATTTCCTATAACATACTTTTTTCCATTTGGACTCAGGCCACAAAAAGGAGTTCCTTTAAATTGCTCCTCACTCTTTTCTTTTTTAAAAAATTTTGCAATAGAAGAAAACGAAGATTTAATTTTAGAGAATACTTTATCCGGGATACATTTTATTATTCCAATTCCTAGTGTTATAGCTCCTAAAATTTTCAATCCAGATCCTATTTTGTTTTTATAAAATTCAGGTATTGGGATCGATAAACCTTTAAAAGCTACCTCTTTTTCTTTTGAAGGAATTTCATTTCGAGTTACATTTTGTTTTTCGAAATTAATTTCATCCTTTTCGCGAGCATTCTTTCGTTCAAATCTATTTATATTTTCTTTATTCAGTAACTCGTCAACATTGCCATTATTTCTAAAATAAGGATGTTGCGTTTTAACAAAACTGTGTTGTTTTCTCATACCAATATTTCCATTATTTAAATTATTTCCATTTCCAATCATCCAATCCCTCCACTCTCATAATAAAACATACATTTCCATATCCATATTATACCACATGACCTTAATTTTTGACTAGCTATATTTATAAAAAAATATTAAAATTTTAACTTTTGCTTTTTCACAACCGCACCGCCACCTTCTCCCCCAAACAGAGGGTCTCTGCCGTCACTACCGTATCGTAAGCCCACACCTCCACTCCGGCAGCGCTGGCCCTTAGTAACTCCCGGGCAAACTCCGGGTCCCGCTCCCCGTTGGGCTGAAAATAACTAACTCCCGGTAGCTGTACCAAAAAAAGTACTATCCCCCGGTAGCCTTGCCGGACTGCCTCTTGCAACTCGTGCAGATGCTTCCACCCTCGCAGAGTAGGGGCATCGGGAAAACTAACTACCCCCTCCTGCTCCAAAGTAACTCCTTTCACCTCCAGAAAACCCCGCGCCGTGGGGGTCTCAAAATAAAAGTCAAAGCGCGAGCTGCCAAATTGAGCTTCCCGTTTGCAGGTCCCAATTCGGCCCAGTTCCGGGAACTTTCCTCCTTGTATAGCCTCAGCCACTACCTGATTGGGTGCCTGGGAATCAATATTGATTAACCGGGACCCCTTGTAAGCCGCGATTAAAGAATAACGAGTCTTCCGGGTCTGATTTCGGCTCGGCTCCAAAAAAACCCGGGCTCCGGGTAGCAGAATCTCCCCGCAGCGCCCGGTATTTTTGACATGGACGATTTCCGGCTCCTCCTGGCCAGCCAACTCTACTAGAGCTACAAAACGATTGGGCCTTTTTAAAAAGACCCCCTCCACTACACCATGATATTGCAATCAACCCACCTCTTTTGGCAAAAAAATAAGGAACTTAGTCCTTATTTAGCAAATAATCCTTATAATCAACAATTCGCAATAACTTGAACCTAACTGGATTGCACCAGCTTATTCAGAGCGTTCAGATAGGCCAAGACACTGGCCTCAATAATATCGGTAGACAAGCCCCGCCCCACGAAAGAAGACTCTGCATCCGCCAGTTTTACGCTGACTTCCCCCAGAGCATCCTCCCCGGAGGAAATGGCCCGAATAGTATAATCCTTCAAAACCACCGGACGGTTAATAATCCGGTCAATGGCCTTATAAGCCGCATCCACCGGACCATCGCCACAAGCGGCTTCTTGGTGAAGTTTTTCTTTATGGTTCAAGCGAACAGTAGCAGTAGGAATAGTGCGGTTGCCAGTACTCACCTGGACGTAATCTAGCTCATACTCTTTGGCCCCGCTCTGGCCTTCATTACCTACCAGGGCTTCCAGGTCGGTGTCGGTTACTTCTTTCTTTTTGTCCGCCAACTCAATAAACTGGCGGTAGACTCGCTCATGTTCCGCTTCCGTCAAGGTGTAACCAAGTTCGACTACCCGGTTTTTCACGGCATGACGTCCCGAATGCTTTCCTAAGACAATCTGGCTCTGGCTCAAACCAATGGACTCTGGGGTGATAATCTCGTAAGTCATCCGGTTTTTGAGCATGCCGTCCTGATGAATGCCGGCTTCGTGGGCAAAGGCATTAGCCCCGACAATGGCTTTGTTATGCTGGACCGGCTTCCCGGTGAGGGCCGAGACCAGTTGACTGCTGCGGTAGATTTGTTCCGTCTCGATTCCGGTGACTCCTTGAAAATTTTCGCCTCGGGTGCGTAGAGCCATAACTACTTCTTCCAATGCGGCATTGCCGGCCCGTTCGCCTAAGCCGTTGATAGTACACTCCACCTGGTCGGCCCCGTTTTCCACTGCCGCCAGGGAGTTAGCCACCGCCAAACCCAGATCATTATGACAATGGACCGAGAGAGTCACCTGATCAATCCCCGCCACATTCTTTTTCAGATAAGCAATTAAGCGCCCGAACTCACTAGGGGTAGCATAGCCCACGGTATCCGGCACATTCAGAGCGGTTGCCCCGGCTTTAATTACGGCACTAAATATTTTACAGAGAAAGTCCCAATCACTCCGGGTGGCATCTTCCGCCGAAAACTCGACCTTGGGACAGCGGCCCCGGGCGTATTCTACGGCAGCAACGGCCATGGCAATTACCTGATCCGGCTCTTTATTCAGTTTATACTGCATATGAATCTCCGAGGTGGCAATAAAGGTGTGGATCAAGGGATCTTCAGCTTCCTTGAGGGCTTCCCAAGCCCGGTCAATATCCGCTTGCATAGCTCGTGCTAAAGAACAAACGGTGACTCCCGGCACCTCCCGGGCAATGGTTTGGATTGCTTCAAAGTCCCCCGGAGAAGCGATGGCAAACCCGGCTTCAATAATATCCACCTGCAATCGGGCCAACTGTTTGGCAATTTTCACTTTCTCGGCCACATTCAGGTTGATCCCCGCCGACTGCTCCCCATCTCGCAAAGTGGTATCAAATATTTTAATCTTACGCATACTTCTCATTCCTTTCCGTCGTTAACTAGAATTTCACTAACCAAAAAACTTAAGTAAAAACCAAAAACCCACGCCCTAAAATTAACTTTAGGACGAGGGTATAGCTCGTGTTACCACCTAACTGCGCCGCTTCTTTTCAAAAACGGCCTCACTAACATCCGCCTTGGCCACGCAGAACAAGGACGGCTGTCTTCGGATAACGGACTAGACTTTTAGAGTCTCCGGCTTTACCTACTCAAAGTTATCCTTAAAGAAGAGAACCAACAACTTCTTTGGGAAAGCTGCTCAAAGGGGAGTTTCAGATTTTCGGGCTCCGGTTTGCACCAACCACCGGCTCTCTGCTAGCTCCGGACCATCCTACCAACCTCATCATCGCATTTGCAAAACTTATGAAATTAATAATAACCGCGATTATATAGTTTTAGTTTAAAGGAAAAATTAACAACTGTCAAGATAAAACAAGCTAAAAAAGTTATTAATTCTGAACCGTTTATGATATTGTCTTATTAAACCCGGGTCTTTGACAGTTGAAAAGAGAAAAAATCTTCGAAAGCCTTGATATAGGCTTATTTTTTTGTCAAATTTTATATAAATATAGTGCACAATATTTCA
>JANQHU010000206.1 GCA_028282485.1 Bacillota bacterium | reverse complement strand
TCTTTGATCTGTGCCAAGGCTTCCTGGGCGGCATCCATCTTAAACTCAATAATATAAACCAGATTTTCTAGTTCTAAAACCGCATCGATTCGCCCTTTATCAGTATTATCTTCGAGAATAATTTCGGCTCCCAAAAGGGCTAACACCAAGTAAAAAAGGGATTGATAATAAGCTTCGTAAGGCAAGTGTAAAATGGCAGGAATTCCGGCGAATAAGCTAATTAAGCTTCTTTCAAACCGCCCAAAGTTTGCTGCGGCTAAATAATCTTGCATGTCTAAGTAAATTGGTTCCACATCAATAGCTGATTTTTCGCTAAAGTTGCCTAACAAATGAAGTAAAAAGGATTCTTTGACTTCGAAATTAGGATATGTTAATAAATATCTGCGTTGGTGATATTTTTTAATGGTCAAATACCCGGTTTGAAACAGCAGGGCAACTGGGTGAATTTTTTCTAAGTCAAAGGATTCAAACAAAGCCTCCCCCGCTAAATAACCGTCAAAATCCTGGATGGCTACTTTTTGTTCTTTAATTAGTTTAATTAAAAAAGTGGGGGTGGCGGTTTGAAACCAATAATTTTGAAAACGCTTTTTAAAAAAGAGGTTCAAAATTCCAAAAGGGTTATAAACCGTATTCTGGCCTTCATTCCAACTATAACCGTTATACCAGGTTTTGATCTTTGTGAGAGCCTGCTCTTTGGACAAATCTGATTTTTGACAGAGTAGCTCAAGATGCTGGGCAAAATATTTTTCCAGCTCCTTTTGCGTATAGCCCACAATTTCTGCAAATTCCGCGTCCAAGGTGATATCCATTAAATTATTTAATTTCGAAAAGATGGACACCTTAGAAAACTTTGAAACCCCGGTAATCAAAACAAACTTAATGTAGCCATCAATATTTTTAATCACCTCATAAAACCCGGCTAATACTTCTTTATTTTCTTGGGCTTTAGAAGGATTTTCAATATAATCAACAATGGGTTTGTCGTATTCGTCAATCAGAATTACTACCGGACCATAACTTTCATAAAGTTTCTGCGCCAATTCCCTAAACTTTTCCTTATTATCATAATTATCTAAAACCAGATCATATTCCGCTGCAATATTATCTAGGGCATGATTAATATTTTTTTCAAAATTCTCTCTGCTCTTAGAATGGGTAATTCCGCTAAAATCCAGGTGAATTACCGGAGCTTTCTCCCAAGTTATTTGGTCATAAAGCCATAACCCCTCAAATAATTCCCGATTACCCCTATAGATCTCTTTTAAAGTCGATATTAATAAGCTCTTGCCAAAGCGTCGGGGCCGGGAAAGAAAATAATAACCCCCTCCTGATGCCAATAATTTAGCTATTTCCCTGGTTTTATCAACATATAAAAAATCATTTTCTATTAATTTACGAAAGGTTTGAATCCCAATCGGTAATCTTTTCACTACTGCTCCTCCCCGAACTTTCCGTTTCTTCGTTTTTATTATACTATAAATTGTTATTTTACAAAAAAACTATAATCCAAGGTAAATTTTTCTTTAATGGAACTTTAATAGATAACTACGTTTTCATTATAATGCATTATTGTTTAATATATCCAAGGTATTATTTTCTTTGTATTTTTCATATAGTTCCTATATTCATCACCAAATTCATCAATCATCATTTTTTCTTCATCATTTACTCTTATAAAATACAAAAGACCCCAAGAAATGAATCCTGCTATTCCTATAAACCAATTTGATAATATTAACCATTGACATATTACCCATAACCATACTTGTGTATACATAGGATGTCTGACCAGCTTATATGGCCCGCTTTTTATCAAAGTATGATTTTTTTGTATTTCAAGCATAGGAGACCAATTATCCCCCAAGGTCTTATGTACCCACCAAAACAAAATTGCACTTATTCCAAAGAGAAAAACGCCCATCCATCTAATATTATCACCTAAATTTATTCTAAAGTTTATAAAAAAATTTGTAAAAACCCCAATTAAAGGAATAATCATCATTCCAATCGAAACTATCAATACTAAAAATTCCTCTCGTTTCTTTTTTACACTTCGATTTTTTTCAATTTTCTTATACCTTTTAGCGTAAATTATTCTTGTAAACATCAAAATCATAAAGAAAATTAGATAAATTGCATTCCAGTAAAATTCATTCATACTTAGAGTCCTCCTTTTAATCAATAATTTAAATATTATTTCTATCTCTTATTTGCTTCTCTACATAAATAATGGAGTGGCAAAAATAAGATACTCTGATTTTTCTATAACAAATTGAAGATACCAGAAATGTTTTTATGGAATATATTATAATCTATTTTACATAAAAATAACAACTATATCAAATCAGCCTCTACAAATTAAATCAACTTATATCCCTTATTGAATAAATCCCGGCTAAATCCCTTTACTTCTTTTTCCCCTTCGTTTTTCTACCGCCTTTCTTACCGGACTTATTCTTTGCACTACCTGCTAATAAAGGAGTCGCCTCGGCGTACTCTAAAATTATTCGGTGTACTGCTTGATTATCCCAAATCTTGAGGAAACTAATATGTAAATCAGAGCGATAACACCAAGCATTGGCCGTCGCCTGACGTAAACAAGCGGATATTTCTTCCGAACCGCCTTGGCCTAAGGAGAGAATTTCCTGACCCGCGATCTCTACTTTGACTAATGAACCGGAGAACCCAACTTTCTCAGCGGGATCATGGAGTATCGCCAGGTAGAAATATTTTTCATAGGGAGGGGTATATCCATCCTTGACCCGTTCGATCTTGATCTCTCTCATAAACGGTTTCAGATAACTATGGGAAATCACTACTTCCCGGTATTCACTATTAGCCTGGGGGTCGGCCCCGTAATGGGGGTCTCCGGCTACGGCGGAAGAACGACTCACCCCATCATCCAGATACATAGTGTATTGCCCGGTCAAACCCGGATAAATATTGAGGGTTAACGGGTTGGGTAGGCCTTGGTGATTTTTTTCACCCACATATTGCTCCACCTCTAAAGTGGGAATAATCGCCCCTGTTCTCACATAAAGGGGTAGAATAAAGCCGATATGCTCCGGATCATTATCAATTCGGGCATCATAATCACGAATAGTCGTTCCACCTTCCACTGCCGTTAGTATAGGTTTTTGATTATCCACAAAAGCATACCAGTTACTTCCCGCTGGTAAATAAATATCGCGCCTTCCCCAATTATTAGCAGCCCCTTCTTTCTCCACCATGGGTGCCACTAACAAATGATCGCCCACGAAAAACTGGTTGTTCAAAAATTGAATTTTATCATTATATAAAGCAGGATCAGTATCATTTAAAAAAAGGGCGCGACAAATGGGCATTCCGGTAATTGTATTAGCAAACAAGCCATCGTAAAAAAGTTGCAATAAGCGATAACGCAATTGAATATAATACTGACAAACAGGTAAAACACTCTGGTAATATTTATGTGCTTCCCGAGGAATAGTCTCCAGATCGACCCATTGATAGGCGTAAGGCTCTTGAAAATACTTGATTCCCTTGGCAATATAATGATTTCGGAACCAGGGCAAAAAAGCCCCCATGGCCGTCCACCGAATTAACAATTCCGGATCAGCCCATTTTTCCCAATCGGCCCCTCGCTCAAAACCGCCGATATCCTCCCCGCAAAGGGCCTGGCCGGTAAGTCCTAAAGCTAAGACCTGAGTAATATTAATTCGTAAAAAATCCCATTCCGAAGCATTATCTCCAGTCCACAATCCAGCAAAACGGTGCATTCCGGCAAAACAACCCCGGCCAATGATAAAATTACGTTTGTTTTCTCGGCTGACTAAATGGTTCAAGCCGTGATAAGTTGCTTTATGGAGATTGTAAGAGTAAAGATTCCAGGCTTTTATAGCCGGAGTCTTATGATAAGCATCAGCCCCATTTTCAGCCGGAATTTCCGCCTTCATATAATCATTAGTTACCATTAAACGGGCCGGAAAAGACCGCATATCCCCTCGCCGACTTCGGACATTGGGGGTAGTCATATCCTGCCAGACCATTTCCAAACCTAAATCAAATAGATATTGATATTGTTTGCCCCACCACAGCCGTACTTCTTTTTTACTCAAATCAGCATAGTGCCCGGTAGTCCCGCGATTGCCACCATAATAAACTTCGCCGATATAGGGTCCTCCACTATCTAAATTATCTTCCGTATCATATGCTGCGGCGATAACTTCCTTACCTATTTGATAATCATGATATAAACTAGCTTCCTCCTGCTCGCCTTCGTACCTCCGGTCAACTACAAAAAAATCATTTTCGATTGCTTCTAAATAGGTTTGGTAATCCTCGGTATTTTGATTACTGATAATCGGGGTAATATTAGTGCTGCATTTATAACCCTGTTCTTTCAGCTGGTGAAACATTCCCTGAGGATCAGGAAACTTTTCCGAGTCAACTGTAAAGGTCTGATAATTGCGTTGCAGATCCACATCAATATGCAATCCATCAATGGGAATTTGATGCTTGCGATACTTCTCTGCCACATCCATTAAAATTTTTTGATGATCATAACCATAACAGCCCTGATGATAGCCCAAGGCATAGCGGGGTTTTAACCGGGCCTTGCCCACCAGGGAAGTGAAGGCCTCAATAATATCCGGACACTTTTTCCCAACAAAAAAGTAGTAGTCCAGATCGCCAAACCGGGTACCAAACATATAACGTTTTGAATTTAAACAACCAATATCCATACAGATTTGGGAAGGATTATCAACAAAAATCCCATAGATACTCTCTTTTTTAGGATTCCCATAAAACTCCATAAAAAAGGGATCCGAGTGGTAAAGGGGTTCTCGATCATCCAAAGCGCCCCGGTTATATACCTGACGGTAACGCATATTATCAAAATTAAAGTAGGTTAGTTGGGCGGTATTTTTGGACAAGTCTACTCCCCCCTGTTCCCCAAAACCCACGTATTTCGCGGTCGGCGGTTTTTCAACCACTTGAATAACCGCATGTTCCCCCGGGCAACCACTATCTAAAAAGTAAAGCCCCGGAAAAGCAGTGGCCATCACCAAAAATTCTTTACCCCCATCATCATAACTAAAGACATTGATCGAAAAAGGCCGGAAATGAAAGACGACTTTCATGACCGGATTACCGTGACGATCCTTAGTTACAGCTTGAATAAAGTCCTTATTTTTTTTATGTTCTTGATTAACTTCCAGTTTAAAATCCAGCTGCGCTCTTTGCAAATCATAAAAATTATCCATGACAATCGAACGCGTATTAGCACTAGAATAGTCTTCTTTGGTACTTTTTTCCGGATGAAATCTGACCCGAAAAATATCAAAACGGGGAAACTGGAATAATAAGCAGCACTTACTCCCATCATCCTTTAACATCTCCAGGGCAATTTCTTTAGTGTCGCAATTCCACTTCCCTGCTAAAATTTCTTGCACCCGGTGCCACTTTTGGTAGTCGGCAAAATATTCTTCCACCTTTACAAAGCGAAAAGACTGGCTTGAATTCAACATTTCATCCCCTCCAGATTACTTAATCCACTTTCCCCAGACCACTTATTTCTTTATTTATTATCAAATTGCAATTACATTTTATAATTATTACAATTAATAAGCAAACCATTAAATGGAACGCCTGCTATTATATAGCCCATCTAACTCCTTTTTTTTATAATTTAAAAAAATATTTGAAAATAATTTTCGCCAAAACCTTCCCAAATCTAAAGAATTACTATAAAATACCGAATTATAAGATGAAATTTCAAGTTACCACAAAGGAGTCTTTTAATAAAATGAAAAATGCCATTACATGTAATACTTTAATTAAAAATTACGGCAACAAAGCCGTTTTAAAAGGAGTTAATCTGGAAGTTCCGGCGGGCACAGTTTTTGCCTTATTAGGGACCAACGGGACCGGGAAAACCACCCTCATTCGGACTATGCTTGGTTTAATTCCCAAATCCGGCGGTGAAGTGCGGGTTTTAGGGGAAGAACCGTATCGGATCGGCCCTAGCCTGCGGCAACGAATTGGTTACGTCTCTGAAGAACAAGGGTTGTATGGTTGGATGAAAGTGGCTGAAATTATTAAATTTTGCCAATCCCTTTACCCAAAATGGGATGACCAATTGATCGCTAATTATTTGAAACAGTTTCAAATAGCATCCAAAACCAAAATTGGGTCGTTGTCGAAAGGACAAACAGTGAAACTGGCTTTACTCCTAGCACTCGCTCCCCAACCAGATTTATTGATCCTGGACGAACCTATGACCGGGCTGGATCCCTTAGCCCAGCACGAATTCCTCCAGGTAATAATCAAAGATGTCCATGCCCAAGGGCGCACCATCTTTTTTTCCACCCATAATCTAGCCGATGTGGAAGCCACAGCTAGTCATGTGGCTTTTATGGCTGATGGAGTAATCAAAGCCGCTGGGAGTATTACTGATGTCTGCCATTTGGCTAGTGGGGAGCCTAACACAGCAGTTAGCTTAAAAGAAGCCTTTCTCCATTTCTGCGGTGGAGGTGCAGCTTAATGCTTATCTCGGGAAGTTTATTAAAAAAAGAATTGCGACAAAATGTTCTGATTTATAGTTTACCATACCTGATTCTGCTTGTTTTCCAATTAATGAAGCTTAACCAGGGCTTTTTAACCGAAGAATGGGCCGGGATTTTAGCTACCATCATCCCTATTGCCTTTGGAGTAGCCTACGGGCTCCAATCATTTGACCTGGAAGAGAACCAGCAAACCAAGGACTTTTTATTAACCAAACCCCTCTCCCGGAGCCAGATTATTTGGTCCAAATACCTTACCGGGTTAATTGTTTTACTACCCCTAACGATTCTTTGGCAATATGTTTTTGCCAAGCAGCAAGTCAGTTGGCCTGTTTTTGCAAATTTTGGTAGTTTTTGGCTACTCGCCTCTATCTTAACGGTAATTCTGACCTATTCTGGCAATTTTCTGGCTGGAATTTTCATCCGGGGGCCTTTCAAACTCATCGGAGGCATTATTACCAGTATTCTCCTAGTCTGCTGGTTTTTCAGCTCCTGGTTTGAATTTTTAACTTTTCTGATGCTAAACTCGAGTTCCACTCTCAATTTTGGCAACTACTTCTTACTATTCATAATTACCGGGGGGCTTAGTTTCTTTATGCTAGCCATCATCTCCTTTTTTAGTAATCTCCATTTGCAAAACCTTCCCATGAGTAACTTTAAAAATTTAATTATTCTCGGGACCATCCTTGCTTGCTTAATTCCTTTGGGAAGCCGGGTGATTAACCACTTGAACCAACCAACGATTCGCCCTTTTAATTCCTTAATCACTACTCTTTTTGATCAAGAAACTTGGTTCCTCGCCGAAGAAGGAAGTAAGCATCCCCAAGGCGAACTTTATGCTTTTCGCAGTAATGACGGTCGGTTGGGTATTGCCGCTAAAGGAGAAAAGCCCCAGGTAGTTTATGCTAATCAGCAAATAGCAAATCCGGTACTTTCTAGTCTACAATGGTCTCCCGATGGCCAAAAAATTGCCTTTTATGAAAATGGAATTATCAAAATCTATAATCGGGTTACTCAAAAGACTGCTTCCACTGGGAAAGGCAATCTCGCTTTTTGGGGAACCGACTCCCAGGTGCTCCTAATTTTGCGTGAATTGACTAAGCAACCAAATTCATTTGAATATGAATTAGCTAACTATAATCTCGCTACTCAAAAAACCACTGTTAAAGGAAAGATTACCACCGGAAGTAACTTTATAAATTGGGACCCCCGAAAGAATCACTTGCTTATAGCTGATCCCCAATGGTTTTTAAAGATTTTTGATTTCAAAAACAAACAACTACACGAAGTTCAACTCAAAAGGCCTGATAATTCCGCCGAAACCAAAAAAGAAGTGATCTTTTTCGCCCGGGTTCTCCCTCCTGTTGCCCCCCAAGAACCAGTCCTCATTCTGGTTTATGCAATGCACCAAAAGGTAATGCAGCAACCCAAAAAACATTACAATATCTATTTTTATCATTACCAAGGAACTGCAAAAGCACTACAGCCCTTTTTTGCTTTTAAACAAGCTACTTTTGCCGATTTTATTGCGCGGCCGGGGGACCAAAAATTTTTGGCCCGAAAACTAAAAGGAATCTATCAGGAATACACTTTGCCGAGGGAGGTAGAGTTATAAATGCCTTTTTTTCTAACTAACTGTCACAAACTGGTTCGCCTGCTGCAAAATGAGTGGCGCAAAAATATGCTGCTCTTTACTTTCCCTCTGCCTTGCTTGGGGGGACTGCAACTTTATCTAATGACCCTTCGGCAACCCCAATTAAACTTAGATCAAACTGGCCTGCTTATCTTGCTAATTTTTTTTGTAGTTTTAGCTATTAGTTATGGTTTACAAGCCTTTAGTGGGGAAGCCGACCGACAAACTCTTGATTTTCTTCTAACCAAACCCCTCTCGCCTTTAGCCATTTTAACGGTGAAATATATTACTAGTTTAGTAATCTTACTCTTCTGGTTCTCCTGGGCTAGTCACTTGTTAAGAATTGATTTAGAAAAAATTGCCCTCCTACGGGACTTTGATCAGGACTGGTTCCTTTTATTTTTAATAATTATCCATGTAGTTAGCCTCTTTTCCGGTTTACTAGCTAAAGGATTAGAAAGGTTGCTTGTAATTAGTTTGATGAGTGGTGGCCTGGCTTTGATTAGTTATCAACTCTGGTCCCGCCTCTTTGAGCTATTAATGGCTAATTACTATATTATCGATATTCCCCCTTACCAACTTGCCTTTGTTTTAAAAGGTGTCCCCTTAATCTTTACCATTGGCAGCTTAGCCATTCCCTTAGCCGGTAGTCTCTGGATCTTAAAAAGCCGCCTCAAACTCTGGCGGTTTGGGCCCGCCCAATGGTTAAGCGGTCT
Organism: Bacillota bacterium; assembly: GCA_028282485.1. Classification (GTDB taxonomy): domain Bacteria; phylum Bacillota; class UBA4882; order UBA8346; family UBA8346; genus JANQHU01. The sequence continues at coordinate 30 of JANQHU010000206.1, read as the reverse complement.
CTGGATCCTCTTATTTTTGCTAATTTTAGG
>JANQHU010000442.1 GCA_028282485.1 Bacillota bacterium | reverse complement strand
ATTGTGGGGCTTTTTATAAATACGCTGCCTCTTAGAGTTCAGACAGATCAGGAAGAATCTTTGATCTCGGTTTTAAAGCGAATTCAAAAAGACCTTCTCGAAAGCGAAAGCTTCAATTATTATTCCTTAGCCGAGATTCAAGCTCAAAGTGAGCTGAAAGGCAGTCTCTTAGATCATATCTTAATTTTTGAGAATTATCCTTTAGAAGAAAAGGCCATCACCCATCACTTAACCCAGAATAACCTTACGGTTACCGGAGTAGAACTATTTGAGCAAACTAATTATGATTTTAACTTGACTATTATCCCTGGGGAAGAAATTATAGTCAAACTAAGTTATAATGCTTTGAAATATGAACGGCAGATCATCGAGCAGATTCCCGGCCACTTTCAAACGGTTTTAAACAGTCTTTTAACCAATCCGGAAGTAACTATCTCAGAAATTGAACTACTCACTACCGCTGAAAAAAATCAGTTACTGCAAGAATTTAACAAGACTGCAGTCGCATATCCCCGGGAAAAACTGCTTCATCAAATCTTTGAAGCACAAGTAGCCCAGACGCCGAACCGAATTGCGGTGCGGTTTGAAGAAGAACAACTGTCGTATCAGGAATTAAATGCCAAAGCCAATCAAGTGGCCCGAAAGTTAAGAGAAAGAGGGATTAGTTCCAATCAGTTGGTAGGTTTACTAGTGGAACGGTCCTTGGAAATGATCATCGGGATTTTCGGAATTTGGAAAGCCGGGGGGGCTTACCTTCCCATCGATCCCCTTTATCCCGAAGCCCGAATTCAATATATGTTAGCTGATAGTCAAGTGAAAGTCTGCTTGACAGAGACCTGGTCACAAGCAAAAGCTATTGCCTCAGCGGAATGGGGGGAGACTGCTATTGATTTCATATTTTTAGATAATCCTGAGCTTTATCAGGGCTTAGCCACCAACTTAGCCCTTGCTAAAAATGCTCAAGATTTAGCCTATGTGATTTATACCTCCGGTTCCACCGGGAACCCCAAAGGAGTAATGATTGAACATCATAACTTAAAAAGTTACCTAAATGCTTTTCAAAGAGAATTTGGCATCAATAAAAAGGATGTAGTTATTCAACAAGCCTCGATTTCTTTTGATGTTTTTGTAGAAGAAGTTTATCCCGCTTTATTAAACGGCGCAAGAGTTATTTTAATCAAAGAGAGTAATGTTAAAGATATATCCAGATTAGTAAAGATCTTAAGGGATCAGAAGGTGACCCTCATTAGTGCTTCGCCCTTGTTATTAAATGAATTAAATAAATTGCCGCCAATTGAGAGTATTCATACGTATATTAGCGGAGGGGATGTCTTAAAGAGGGAGTATATTAATAATCTTTTGAAATATGGGCGGGTTTATAATACCTATGGGCCAACCGAGACCACGGTTTGTGCTACCTATTATTGTTGTAATCAGAAAGAATTTTCTGAGAGAACTATTCCCATCGGCAAACCCATAACTAATTATCAGATTTACATAGTTGATCATAATCTAAATTTACTCCCCTGTGGAGTTCCTGGGGAAATATGTATTTCCGGAGCAGGAGTTGCCCGGGGTTATTTAAATCGGCCGGAGTTGACGCAGGAAAAATTCACGACAGCTTCCTTGGCAGAGGGGTTAGTCGTTTATCGAACCGGCGATTTAGGCCGCTGGTTGCCTGATGGGAATATAGAATTTGGGGGGCGGATTGACCGTCAAGTCAAAATTAGAGGTTACCGAATAGAGCTTGGGGAAATTGAAACTAAATTATTAGCTTATCCGGGAATTACCGCGGCAATAGTCATTGTCAAAGCAGATAAGGAAGAATACCAGTACTTAACAGCCTATATTGTCAGTAAACAAGAACTTATTTTGGCCCAGTTAAAAGAGTACTTAGCAAAGGATTTACCTGATTATATGATTCCTCAGCATTTTAGCCAGGTTGCCAAAATTCCGGTAAATGTAAATGGCAAAGTTGATTTAGTTGCCCTAGAAGATGACCAACAAATTATAAACCAACAGGTACCCTTTGTGGCCCCCAAAAGTGAATATGAAAAGAAAGTATTTGCAATTTGGCAAGAATTATTAGGGGAGAATCAGTTTGGAATAAATGATAACTTTTTTGATCTGGGCGGCCATTCAATTAAAGTGATTAGCTTAACCGCAAAAATCAATCAAGAATTCGGGATCCTGATTCCTTTAACGCAAATTTTTCAAATGCTAACTATCAAAGAACAGGCTAAATACTTAGCAGCTATCCAAAAATATTTCGGAGGGATGATCACCGAGCAACCACTGGCTTTATTAAATCAGAAAAGAAGCAAAAAACTCTTTGCCTTTCCGCCTATTGCTGGTTATGGGGCAGGCTTTGCTCACTTGGCCCCCTTCGTAGAGACCCATAGTTTTTATGCTTTTGATTTTATCGAAGGGGAAAAAGGTCTGGCCAGATACATTGATTTAATTAAAGAAACTGATGGCGAAGGGCCCTATCTCCTACTAGGCTATTCCGCCGGGGGGAATTTGGCCTTTGAAGTAGCCAAGGAGCTAAGCCGTCAAGGGGATCAAGTAGCCGGAATTATAATGATCGATTCTTATCCAAAAATTAAGGAAGCCGTCGAGGTTCCTAGAGAAAAAGATGTCGTGGAAATGCTGGAACTTTATTTAGCAGGATATAATAACTCATCCGCTGTTAGCCTGGATTTAAAAGGGATGGGTGAATTAGTATATGCCAAAACAATAAATTACACAAACTACTTTAATAAATTAACAAATAATGGTATAATAGAAAGTGACATCTATCTAATCCCATCTAATGAGATGGGATCTTTACAACAATTAAAGAACTGGAACGAGTTTACCTCGGGTCAAGTTCATATTCAGCGAGGAAGAGGGGAACATCTTCAGATGCTTATTAACCAAGGGTATTTACAGCATAACGGAATGATTTTAAATAAGATTTTAGTTAATAATTTTAGTTAAATTCTGAGTATCATTGCCACTTGATTAATTCTTAATGATTTCTTAATATACTTTTTACCATATAATAAATTAAAAAAGATATTATACTTATTATATGGTAAAAAAGTGTAAATATTTAATTTAGTGGTTTGCAAAATATTTATAGCTTAGTTTTTATTTGAAAGAGGAGGCTAGGTAATGACTTTTAATGGCATAGGTCTTAATCTTTCAGCTTTAGATAAACAAAAAAAAATACCTAATTATTCAAAAAATGGAGATGTTCAACAAATAAAATTTAATTCACATAAATTGCAGCAACCTCCAGTAGATTGCTTTGAAAATAGTTCACATAAAATAAAAAATCTAGCTCCTGACACAAAAAATAATGGTTTAACTTTCCTTGGCAATTTATTCAGGAAAAGTGATAAACATTCAGATACAAATAATAATCAAACTGATTTTGGAAAGAAAAAAATTGGAAATCCGACTCTTGCGGTTCCGGTTCCTCGAAAGGAAAATTTTGACTTCTGTAAACAAGGCATTAGTAAAGCAACAGTTGATGCGGTCGAAGCGCTTCAAAATGATGTACCGCGAATAATAATCTCTCCACCGGGCCATGCAATGGCACTTACTAATGTTAATTTCTATTATTATACGGAATTATTAATTAGTTTGATTGAATTGCCCGGCAATATTTCTATGGCCATATTAAAGAAAAAAGTTGGGGAATTTTATCAAAAAATGTTGCGTGATGAAAATCAGTATTTAAAAAAAGAACACCTAGAAGCCATGGCTCAGATACCGGAAGAACAACGGTATATAATTGAAAAAACAAACAAAAAGACAGGAGAGAAGTTTCTGTCTCTTGATCTGGAAAATCCCGAAAAGATAGAAGAGAGAAGTTATTTTATTCAGGGTATATTAAAGGATTATAATAAATTACCGAAGCAAACTATTGCTGCTTTGCAAGAAGAGCAAAAATACCTTGATGCTTTACGGCTTAAAATTCTTGTATCCGAATGTGCCCAAAAAAGTTTTGTTAGAAGAAGTATAACAAGTGGTATTAATGCTTTGCATATATTATCGCATTTCTTAGTACTGCTTAATCCATCTGCTTTACATGGGATTTTATTTAGTGATAATGAAAAAACTAGTTCTGCACAGATAAAGATTGCTCATCCATTAAAAGGGTTGACATCTTTATTCACTGGATTACGTAATTTTCGACAAAGATTAAAAAACAATAACAAACGTGCTCAGGACAAAGAAGCACATTCGGTACTGAATAAATTAGATGATAAGGAGAAGTTTTATAGTTTACTGGATAAAATAAGTGAATTGAAGGAAAGTGATTTTAAAGATTTAAATAAAATTAACGAACTGTTTGGCGAAGGAATTGGTATGGAAAAAATCCGTCAAGTAATAGCGGAAGAAATTGAAGATCCAGAAGTGACTCAGGTAGTAAACGAAGCTTTTGAACAAGCCTGTCGGAATTATAATTTTAATAATACATTGGGAAAAAGCTTTTTTCATGATGAATTCTTAAAACAACTTCAATATTGTGCGATGAACTTAGGTAACGAAAAATTACAAAAGACTCGTAAACCGAAGCGGAATCATGGTAAAAAAGATAAGTCTTATGAGAATAAGAAACGGAAATATGACTGGGCAGCTGAAACAATGTTAAATATGGTTAACTCTTTTGTGACCCTCGAGCCAAAGCGAACAGCGTTGTTAGCCACCATAACTCAGAATGGTTATATGGAGGAAGTTAGGAAGCTTGATAATGATTTAAAATACCCAATTAAGGGAAACCTTTATTCTAAACAAGA
>JANQHU010000063.1 GCA_028282485.1 Bacillota bacterium | reverse complement strand
AAGCGGTATGTTTATCGTTGGCTTACTAGGGGTAGTTTCTGCAGAAATGACTCCGGAGCAGATTATTAAGAAACTAGATTTTAATAACAGTTTTCAGACTTCTTATTGTGAAGCCCGGATGCAGATTAAGGTAGGGCGGCGGAAAGTAACCAAAGCTTTTCGTTCTTGGGAAGCTGGGAATCAAAAAGGGTTAATTGAGTTTACCAGCCGCCGGGACCAGGGTTCTCGGGTTTTAAAGCTGGGGGAGGAACTCTGGCTCTTTTCCGCCTCCGCGGAAAGTGAGATTAAACTTTCGGGAGAGATGCTTAAGCAAGGAATGATGGGGAGTGACTATTCATACCAAGATGCCTTAGATAATGCCAAATTATTAGACCTTTATGATGTTAAAATCTTAGGTAAAGAACCGAAAGAGGGTCATTCTTGCTATGTTTTAGAACTAATTGCAAAAAAAGACGTGGAAGTAAGTTATTACCGTCGCAAAATCTGGGTGGATCAAAAACGCTTTGTTGCTCTAGCAGAGGAGCTTTATGCCCCCAGTGGTAAGTTGTTGAAAATCCTGATCGTGGAAAAAGTAAATCAGTATGGTAAACGTTATTATCCGGTCCAAATGGTTATTCAGGATAAGCTGCGAAAGAATTCTGAAACCCGCTTTATTATTGATAAGATAAAGTTTGATCTTCCCATTGAAGCAGATGTTTTTACCCGGCAGAAGTTAACATCTCGCTATGAAAGGTAAGTCGGGACTGGCCCAAAGATGAGTGAAGTAGATTTGGTTTAGGAAGAGGTGGCAAGATGGGCAAAAAGCTGATACTGGTTTGTTTGATAATTAGTGGTTTATTTGGGCAAGTGGGATTAGCTGAAGGGGCAGTTCAGGGCCAGCTGGAAGGAGAGCTGGGCTGGTACAGCCCCTGGGACGAGAATCGCTGGGCTGGCTGGCTGAAACTACAGCTAGGGGGCGATTGGAGTTTGGGAGAGGATCTGGCTTTATTTCTGCGGGGCAGTAGTAGTTATGATTCGACGACCGCGGAACCGGACTTTACTCTGGAACGGGCTTATTTACGTTATGAAACCGGAAAACTCCGCTTAAACTTAGGGCGGCAAGCAGTTAGTTGGGGCGTGGGTTGGTTTTTTCGCCCCACGGACTTAATTACCCCTTTAACTCCTTTAAGTAAAGAGGAGACTCGCCCGGGCCAGGATTTGCTTCGTTTGACTTATGCGACTTCGGCGGTCACTAATTTGGAAGCATTGGGTGGCGAGGAGTTGTTGGCTGCCCGTTACGAATGGCGGATTAAGAAGACTAATCTCCGTCTCTTAGGATTAGTACAATCGGGAGCGAAAGTAGTGGGGCTGGACTTTCAGGGGGGCTTAGCCGGGTTTTACGGCGAAGCTGCTTATGGTTTTACTGATGAGTTGAATTCTGGTTTTTGGACAAGTATGCTGGGTTACCGGAAGATTTTTAAAGAGGATTGGAATGGTTACTTGGAATATTTACACGATGCCTCCGGAGCGGCCGATCCCGCTCAGTATGATTATTCCTTATTAGCCGCGGGGAGCCGTCGCTATTTGGGCCAGGATTATCTAGCCCTAGGACTAGTAGTCCCCTGGGATGACTTAACGGATTATACGGGGGCGGTCGTAGTTAATCTTCGGGATCAAGGCTTGGTTTTATCTAACTATTTAAATGTGGCGGTTAGTGAAAATTTAGACCTCAAAGCGGGTGCCATTTTGGTTATGGGTGCCGCTGAGACGGAGTTTGGCCAAATGGCCGCCGGGCAGAAGGTTATTTTGAGTTTAGGTGGGGTTTATTATTTGTAAGGAGTAGGGGCGGATTTTCGAGCCGTCCCTAGTAATATTTTTAAAAAGTGAAGTATTTCGGTTGGAAAAATTAACGAAAAGCTTTTTTTTATCTAATTTTTTCGGTATACTAGATATAGAAAAAGCGAGGAGCTGATTTAGTGTTAAAAAAACTACCCATCGGAATTCAAACTTTAAGCCAAATAATCGAAGATGGTTATCTTTATGTTGATAAAACTAAGTACATCTATGAATTGCTGCAAGGCAAATACTATTTTTTCTCCCGGCCCCGGCGCTTTGGCAAGAGCCTGCTAATCTCGACCCTGAAGGAGATTTTTTCGGGGAACCAGGAGTTATTTCAAGGTTTGTGGATTTATGACCAAATCACCTGGGAGAAACACCCGGTGATTCATTTGGATTTTAGTGCGATTACTCATTCTAAAGGAGTAGCAAATTTTGAAAAGAATATTAATTTGGCCTTAGATAAAAACGCGGCGGAATATGGTGTTGTTTTAGCAAATCAGGATAATAAAGAAAGGTTCGAGGAACTAGCCAGAAAACTCTATCAAAGTTACGGGTCGATAGTAATTTTAATCGATGAATACGATAAGCCAATTATTGATCATGTGGTAGAAGTAGCCAAAGCCGAGGCCAATAAAGAAGTGTTGGCGGGATTTTATGAAGTAATTAAAAATGTCGATAATTACACCAAATTCGTTTTTATTACCGGAGTCTCTAAATTTTCTAAGGTCTCGATCTTTTCCAAATTAAACAACCTTATAGATATTACTATTAATGAAAAATTTGCGACACTGGTCGGCTATACCCAAAGTGAGCTAGAAAAATATTTTGCCCCTTATCTAGAGCTTCTCTCTGTTAAATACCAAAAATCGAAAGCAGCCCTCTTAAAAGAGATTAAAGAATGGTATAATGGTTATAGTTGGAATGAAGGGCAAAATACCGTTTATAACCCCTTTGGCATCTTAAACCTTTTTTATAAAAAGCGGTTTGAAAACTACTGGTTCCAGACGGCTACCCCGACTTTTTTAATTAAATTGATCAAAGAACAAAAAGTGGCAGTAGAAGATTTTGAAGGTTTTGAGGCAGGAGCGGTTATTTTTGAATCCTTTGACCTAGAAAAGATTCACCCGGTCTCCTTACTATTTCAGACTG
>JANQHU010000371.1 GCA_028282485.1 Bacillota bacterium | reverse complement strand
ACAATTACCGTGTTCATACCCAAGAAGCACAGTGCTTTCACTAAAGAAAAGGCTTTAAAGGCTCCTCCCACATAAACCGCTGCTTTCTTCCCAGCTAGGCTTTTGCGATACTCCAGTAATTGGGGATAGATCTGGCTAATCTCTTTTTTGACTAAATTTTGGGCCCGTTCTAATAGGTTAGTTTCGGAAAAAAACTTGGCGGCTTCATACAAAGCCTGAGCCATATCCTCAATGCCAAAGAAGGAGACCTGACGCCAGGGAATCCCGTATTTATCGGCCATTTTTTTGGCTAAATAATTCATAGAGCCGCTACATTGAACTAAATTAAGAGCCGCCTGGTGAGCCATTTGCACTTCTTGGACGCGACTATCTCCGGTAAAAACCGTCTGCACCTTAATCCCAATCTCAGCAAAATACCTTTTAATAATCCAAATTTCCCCCGCTAAATTAAAATCGCCTAAAATATTAATTGCATAAGGATGCTGCTCCTGGGACTCAGCCGTCCCGATTAAGCTTAGAAGAGCATCACAAGCGGCCCGATAACCATCTTTTTTGGTTCCTTTAAAGCCTTCCGAATGGACTGGGGTTACCGGGATCCCTTCCTCCGAGGCGACCTTTTTACAAACCGCCCCCACATCATCCCCAATAATCCCTACCGTACAAGTAGCATAAACAAAAGCTGCCTTGGGCTGGTACCGTTTAATTAATTCTTTTAAGGCCTGGTAGAGTTTTTTTTCACCGCCATGTATAATATCTTGCTCCTGCAAATCCGTGGAAAAGCTGAGCCGATGCAGCTCTGGGCCCGAAGAAAGCGCCCCCCGAATATCCCAGGTATAAGCAGCACAACCGATGGGCCCATGGACCAAATGAATCGCATCCGCAATTGGGTAAAGAACTACTCGCGAACCACAAAAAACACAGGCACGTTGGCTTACCGAACCGGCCAAACTAGGGCGGTTACAATCAATTGAAAATGTTTCTGGGCCAATGCGTTGAATTTGGGCCTGCCTTCCAGTTAGGGTCGCCATCTTTACCACCTCATTTTTCTCTTATTGAACTAGTTCCAAATTACTTTCCGGGCACAAGCGATCCTGACGATCCAGAAAGGCTGCTAAAATCTTTTCTAGTAAACGAATCGCTCCCATATAGCCCACATTGGGTAAATAGGTATGCCCGACCCGATCGAAAATGGGAAAACCAAAGCGGACAAAAGGTAGATCCATATCCCGAGCAATCAGTTTGCCGTAAGAATTCCCCATCAGCAGATCCACTGGTTCATTCTTCATCCATTGTTCTAACAGAAACATATCCGCTGACTGGCGAACATTAGCCTGGGGCGAAACCTCTTTTAAAATGCTGCGAATTCTTTCTTCAAAACGTTTCCCCGGGGTACCAGTCACAATATGCACTGGTTGCATTCCCATGGCTACCAAAAACTCGGTTAGAGGGACTAATTGATCGGGATCGCCAAATAATGCTACTTTTTTCTGATAAAAATACTGACTGATATCGGACATCATATCTAACAGCCGCCCCCGTTCATCAGTAATGGTTTCCGGGACACTGACCCCAGCCACCCGGTGTAAGGTATCAATAAAACGATCCGTGGCTTCCAGGCCAATAGGCAAATCTAATAACTGATAAGGCACTTTACATTTAGCGTCTAAAGCCTCGGCCGCTGGTTTAGAAGCGAAATCACCTAAAGCAATAGTGGCCCGGCTGTCACCACTACTTTTTAATTCAGGAATGGTTACTCCCCCCTTGGGAAACATGGGGTGTTTGCCGGTTTGGGGCGTATTTAACACTTCCGAGGTATCGGGAAACAAGATGATTTTGAGACCCATTTCTTTAGCTAATCGTTTGATTTCCCGCATATCCGAAGGTTCGACATAACCGGGAATAATATTCAGCTGCTCTTTTGGCTGGCCACTATTTTCCGCAAAATAGGAGACCATCCCTTTGACCATATTGGCAAAACCATAGATATAGGAGCCAACATACCCCGGGGTATTAGCATGAATTACAAATTTACCCTCGGGAATCTTGCCATCATCCCGGGCTTTAGCTACAATCTGGGGAATATCATCCCCAATAGTCTCCGAAAGGCAAGTAGTATGCACCGCAATAACCTCCGGATTATAGATAGTAAAAATATTGTTAATTGCCTCTACTAAATTAGCCTGACCTCCGAAAACCGAAGATCCTTCCGTAAAAGAACTGGTAGAAGCCATCACTGGCTCCTTAAAATGACGGGTTAAGGCACTCCGGTGATAAGCACAACACCCTTGGGAACCATGGCTATGGGGTAAACAGCCGTGTATCCCTAAAGCCGCATACATGGCTCCAATGGGTTGACAGGTTTTGGCTGGATTAATCACTACGCCTTTTCGTTCT
>JANQHU010000365.1 GCA_028282485.1 Bacillota bacterium | reverse complement strand
TACTGCTAATAAAATTGGTACTTCCGGGGTAGCCATCTTAGCGAAGCATTATGGCATTCCTTTTTATGTTTGTGCGCCCACAGCAACTATTGATTTGGCAACACCCACTGGTAATCAAATTCAGATCGAATTGCGGCCCCCGGAAGAAATAATTTCTAAGTGGTATCAAAATCCTATGGGGCCATCCGGAATCAAGGTCTATAACCCGGCTTTTGATGTAACCGATCAGGACTTAATTACGGCGATTATCACTGAAAAAGGGATTGTCACCCCTCCTTATACGGAAGGACTCAATCAAATTTTTACCAAGTAAAAAAATTAGTTTTAAAATAAATTTTAAGGAGCAGACAAAACTAGAATGCTAAATCTAGATGAAAGCAATAATTCTGATGTCGAGACCAGAGAGATGATTTGTGAGATCGGGAGGCGCATGTACCAGAAAGGTTTTGTCGCAGCTAATGATGGCAATATTTCGGTGAGGACTGGTGATAATAGTATCTGGGGAACTCCCACTAATGTCAGTAAAGGATTTATGAACCAGGAGATGATAGTAAAGCTTGATTTGGCGGGAAGGGTATTAGCCGGAACCAGGCAGCCTTCTTCGGAAATAAAAATGCACTTGCGGGTCTATCAAGAAAATACCAGCATCAAGGCAGTAGTCCATGCCCATCCCCCCATTGCTACTTCATTTGCTATTGCCGGAATTCCTTTAGATAAACCGATTTTACCGGAAGCAATTGTCTTGTTGGGCAATGTTGCCGTAGCGCCTTATGCCACCCCTGGGAGCATAGAAGTGCCGGAAGCTATCGCTCCTTTTTGCCGTGATTATAATGCCGTACTTTTGGCCAATCACGGGGCTTTAACCTGGGGCGCTTCTCTTATTGAAGCCTATCACCGGATGGAAACTCTAGAGCATTATGCGTCCATTTTGCTGTATACCGAAAAAATAATTAAGCAAGTGAATCAGCTTAATGAGGATCAAATAGAGAAGCTGTTAAAAATTAGAGATGAACCTCGCTGAAAAATATGGAAATAAAAGAGTTTTTTATTGATACTTGCGTCGGTCGTAACGACAACTGGGATTCCAAAAGATCCATTCTTTAATCCCCAGATCCCTTAAAGCCCTAAGTTGAGCTTGAATTTGTTTTCGGCCGTAATAACTGCCAAGTTTGAAATCTTGTAGCCAGGGGCGAATAATAGCAGTGGATTCAGCTTTGGCAGAGCGTTCTTTAGCATCCCCAATGCTTTTGAAAATAGTTTGATAGGGGTTGCGATCCGGATTTCTGAGCCCAAATGAACCTCTAGCATAGTGGGAAGGATATACCATGGGGCAAACAATGTCCACATTGGCAATGATTTTTTCGTATTGTTGCCCAATCCCTTGGTCATCCTCGGAACTGGTGGTTAAACCAAAAATATCAGCAGAAATTGGAATCTCGTATTTTTTCAACTCGGCTCTAGCATACTTTAAAAAGTTTTTGATCACATCTTCCTTGAGTTCCCCATTGCTAAAAGGATAAACACAACGTTTTAAATCACCATCGCTGGTAAACCGAACATAATCAAACTGAATTTCTTGAAAACCGAGGGTAATCGCTTCTTTGGCAATTTCAATAATATAATCCCAGACTTGTTTATTATGGGGATCAACCCAGTGCAGGCCCTTGCGATCTTTCCACAAGCCGCCGGTTTTTGAGTCTTTGACGGCCCACTGGGGTCTTTGTTTTGCTAAGTAAGGGTCTTTAAAGACAACAATGCGGGCAATGGGATAAATCTGATGCTGCCGTAAGGTAGCCATGATTTTCTGGGGATTGGCAATTTTTTTGACATCAGCTTTAATTTCTTGCACAAAAGGAATAGTCGATTTATAACTTAAAGTACCTTCATCATCTTTAACGTCTAAAACTACCGCGTTCACTGGAGTAGCCTTGATGAATTTTAGCAAACGGCCAAACCATTTTGTGGAACCGGCAATCCAACCGCTACAATAAACGCCTTTAATATGGCGGGGTTTAGGCCAATTCATTTTGACAATTTGTGGTGAGGGCGAAGGTGATGGTGACGGCGAAGGAGATACTACAACTTTTTTGGATAAAGGATCTTTGTGAGAGTTAGTATTTTTTTTACTTGAAGTTTCTTTTGCTTGGTGGGAAGTAAAATTGCTGAAGCTAAACCATGCAACAATTGCAATAAGCAGCACCGGAATTAATAAGAAAATAGGTTTGTTATTCAATTTTTTCACCTTCATCATTTTAAAATAGTATAAATTAAATTCGTTGTGCAAATTCGGAAATCCTGCATAATATTTCTGATGAAAATAGTATTTTTTTAATAAATATCAATTTGACGTCGGTTTATAAAAATATTATAATAATATTAAAGATATATGACATATATTAATTTATGAAACATATTTTTTAAATGAGGTGGAGACAGCTGAAGAAGCTTATTATTATCTATGCTAATGCCGGAGCAGGACATCGGCGGGCAGCAGAAGCTTTATACAGTGAAGCAGAAAAGAGATTTCCGGAGCTGGAAGTACGATTATTTGATATTTTAGATTATGCGAAACCGATATTTAAAAAGTCATATCCTAATACCTACTTATTTATGGTAAAACGCTGTCCCTGGCTATGGGGGATAGCTTTTCATTTAACCAATGTTTCTTTGTTAGATCCTCTCCTAAGAGTAGTCCGGAGAGTGAATAATAATTATAACTGCCGGGAGTTTATTAAGTATTTGCAGCAAGAAGAACCGGACTTGGTTTTGACCACCCATTTTTTGCCAAACGAAATAATTACTGCCTTAAAGAAACGAGGGGTTTTTAAAAATAAATTAGTTACCTGTTTGACAGATTATTACCCTCATGCTTTTTGGAATTCTGCTGGGGTTGATTTATATTTTGTGCCAAATAAAGATATAAAGAAAAAAATGATGAAAAGTGGAATTGTCGGTAGAAAGATCAAAACAATGGGGATCCCGGTGCACGAACAGTTTCTTATGAAACCGGATGTATCAAAATTGCAAGAACGGTTGCAAATTGCATCGGGGAAATTTACGGTACTCATAGCCAGCGGGGGATTTGGAGTAGGCCCGGTAAAAGAGCTTTTTTTGGAAATTAAAAAATTATCAAAGCCGATTCAAATCTTGATTATTTGTGGGAACAATGCTCAATTACAAGAAGAGTTAACTCGCCTAGCTAAAGACTCCATTCATTCTGTTAAAATATATGGTTTTGTCGAGAATATGGATGAATTAATGGCAGTTAGCGATCTCCTTATTTCAAAATCCGGGGGCTTAACCACTACCGAAGCCATGATTAAAGGGTTACCTTTAATCTCCTATAAGCCGATCCCGGGCCAAGAGACGGCTAATAGTCGTTTTTTAATTCGCCATGGAGCTGGCCTAAAAGCACTCACCCCTCGGGAAGCGAGATTTTTGTTAATGGAATTAATTGATAATCCGCAAAAACTTAGTTATTTGCAAAATAATATTGCTAAATTAGGAAATCCAAAAGCGGCTTATGAAATAATTAATTTTTTAAATAGTAACTTTTAAGCTTTGGTGCTTGTTAGAGAATATTTATGAGAGTAAATTCTTCACGTTTTGGAATATGTTTAATATGATATTTAAGATCCTCGATTTCTCCTAATAAGTTATGAGCATTTTTTTCTCGAAAGGAGTATAAAACTTTGGCCAAAAGCTGGTCGATAGCTTCTAATTCGGAATGATTCATAAATAAAGACCAGAAAGTTTTAGTTTTTTCCCAATGCTTTTTGAGAAACAGAAAATTTTTTTGAGATTCGGGCCATTCATTGTCATCTAAGGAGGTTTCTGTTTGGGAGATAAATCCTAATAATTGATTAGCACTTTTTTGAATATAATTTTGAAGACTAAAGGAGCCATAGGTGAACAATAATAAAATAGCTAGGGGAAAAAAGAATGCTTTCAAAGTAAGCGACCTCCTTTAAGTTGTAAGAATAATTCGCCATTAGAATTAATGCTGGCGAAAAAGACCTCTTTCCAGTGAGAAATATTAAATTTTTTTAATTCGGTTAAAAGCCAGTTTTCTGATAAGTTAATACTTTTTAAGTTGTCTTTCTTAAGCACCCCATCAACGATTAAAGTAATGGGAACTCCTTCGTAAGAGGTATTTAACCCGAGATCCTCCGGAATAACGGGGCGTTTTTGTGATTTGGGGATAATCGAGAGCTGTCCGCTAGTCTCGACAATAGCAAATTCAATATCAGAGAGACAAGAATAGCCCTTTAGGCGTGCTTGTTCTAAAAGGTCGTTAATACTATATCTTAATTTTCTTAATTCTTTTTCTTGAATATAGCCGTTTTTAACAATGATAGTGGGTTTACCACAAATCATACGGCGAGCGGTATCACTTTTTAATGATAATAAGGAGAAGGTAATTTGGAGAAATAATAGTATTAAAACGGGAATTACTCCATTTAATAAAGGGGTATCCGGATCTTGCATTGGGACGGCAGCTATTTCGGAGATCATAATGGCAATTACCAGCTCAAAAGGTTGGAGTTGGCCAATCTGGTGTTTGCCCATGATTCTCATAGTAACAATGACCAACAAGTAGAGAATAACGGTACGAATGGCAAGTACTAACAAATGGGAAACCTCCTAAATGAAGTAAAATTGTTCGGGCAGAATAAAAAAATATTAATTAGGTTAAAGGATTTTTAGTAAAAAGAAAGAATCAATTTTTATAGAGTAAATGGATAAGTGTTAAAATTCTTTTTTAGTTATTTTTTCATGGTAAGATGTAATATTATGCAAGAAATTTTTTTAAAATAAAGAAGAAAATAACTGATTGGGGGAAGGGAAATTATGGTTAATAAAAATATTAGAAAACCGGGCACGACCTTATCGCCTTTACCAGTAGTAATGGTGAGTTCGGCGGCTGAAGGTTATCGGCAAAATATTATTACCTTAGCATGGGCCGGGACAGTTTGTTCAGATCCACCAATGGTAAGTATTAGTATCAGGCCGGGACGTTATTCTCATGAAATAATTTCTAAAAGTAAAGAGTTTGTGATTAATGTTCCCAATAAAGAATTATTAAAAGCTACCGATTATTGTGGCGTAACTTCTGGTAGAGAAGTTAATAAATTTGAATTTTTGAGTCTAACCCCGGAAGCAGGAAAAGAAGTGAAAGCGCCACTGATTGCCGAAGCTCCGCTAAATATTGAATGTAAAGTGAAGGAAATCATCCCTTTGGGAAGTCACGATCTCTTCTTGGGAGAAGTTGCTCAGGTACATATTAATAGCACGGCAACTACTTCCAAAAGTGTTTTTGACCTGGAAAAGAGCCAGGCAATTGTTTATGGTAACGGTGTTTATTATCAAGTTGGAGAATATTTAGATGTCTATGGTCATAGTCAAAGATGAGCTTTATCTACACAATGACTTAAAATAATCCAGTGTTTCTAAATGTCAATCTGCTTACTTTCAAAGTTCTTGCAGCATTGGCATTTATTTGTTTTTAGCCAGATTAATTAACGAGGAAGTGATTCTGCTGAAAAGACAGCTTTATTGGAAATGGGCACTAATTCTCAGTTTGGTATTGAATATGGGTGTTGCATTTACAACATATTCAAAAGAAAAGCTAGGGGAGATTTTGCCGGGAGAGTATGCCTTAAAAGTCGTTAACAACCATCGGCCCGTCGCTTTTAAAAACTCGAAAGCTTATTGGAAGTCTTTGCAACACGTCGAATTAAAGCTAGGTGGTCAAGAAGCATTTTTAGAATTACCTGATTTGAAGCAGAAAAAGCCCTATGTGGGTAAAATCATTCTCGGGGATCAAAAACAAGAATTCGGGGTAATTGTCGATGTTAATGGCTTTGAAAAACGGCTCTATATTGACCAAAATGGTGATGGTAGTTTTGCCGGGGAAACTTGGCATCCGCTCTTAAATCAATGGCAAGGGCTACAAATCTATTGGGTCGAGGAACCGGAACCGATTAAGTTAATGGTTAATTATCAGTTTGATCAAAGTAATCCCCGTTGTATTGAGATTATTACCGGAGGAATTATTAATAAACCAGGGCCCCTCTATAATGAAAAACCCTATTTAAAAGTAGAAGTGCGTACTTGGTTTTTGGGAAAGATTAGGGTAGATGGTTTTCCTAAATTAGTAGCTGTTGTTGATCGGAATAATAATGGCTCTTATAATGACAAGGTTGACCAATTATTTATAGATTTTAATGATAATGGTTATTTTGAAGAAAGGGAAGTAATTCGGAGGAAAAAAGGGTTTATTATCAAAAGTAGGCACGGCAGGCAAAGGGTGGACTGGACAGTTTATCCGGATAAATTAATTATTGGGGGTAAACCGAGATGAAAAAACCAATACTTCTTTTAATTGTTATTTTGATAATGAACATTTTTTACTTGCCGGAAACTGGACAGGCGGCCATCCCATCAGGTTTTCAAAAAGTAGTGTTAAAAAATGGAATTAAGGTTTATTATCAAGTAATGAAAGGCCAACCGATGGTTTCTTTTTACGCTTTATTTAATATTGGCATGAATCAAGAAAAGGTAAAAGGGATTGCCCATCTCATGGAGCATTTGGTTTTTCGTGGAGGTCAGGGGGATACTTTTCAAGAAGTTGCGGAGGTAACTGTCAAAAAGGGTGGTCTGTTTAACGGGTTCACTTCCCTTAACCATACCGCCTTTAACTATACGGTGCCCCAAGGAGATTTATTAGAAGCTTTAGCAACTTTCAATAATTCAATTTGGAATCCGAATCTTTCCTCTTCGGCAATTGCTTTAGAAAAAAAGATAGTCATGCATGAGTTGAATATGGATTATTCAAACAGGTACCAGTATTATCCAATTTATCGTTATTTTTACCCTGAATTTAGTTACACCAAAGAAATTATTGATACGATTACTACCGCAGATTTAATTCGGTTTCATCAAAATCACTATCAACCGGGAAATGCTACATATATAATTGCCGGAGATTTTGAAGTCAAATTAGTCTTAAGTGAATTAGAAAAGCTCCACAATGGTTATGGCTCGGTCGCCGACCGAGTGAAAGTAACTCTACCCTGGGAGTTTAGTTTGCCAAAAGGCGAAATAATTGAATCGCGAAACATCGCTCCCTATCAGTTTCAATTGTTATTAGGTTATGAGTTTTCCGGGCTTTCGGCCAAAGAACAAATGCTGCTAAGAATGTTAGCTTATCTTTATGGATATGATATAAAAATAAATTACGAGATGAATGAATATCAGATTTATCATGTTTTGACCCGGACAGTAGGTCAAAAAGATTATTTTGGTATATATTACCTAGGAAGGAATCGGCCTTTAAATAGTCAAACCTTGGCCAAAGAGAAAGCGAA
>JANQHU010000344.1 GCA_028282485.1 Bacillota bacterium | reverse complement strand
GAATCTGATTATCCCTAGGGATTACTTTTGGTTTCGTTGCGTCTTGAACTCTTTCATTTTTTGGAAGACTAGGCTGATTGCCGATAAACAATAAGCATACTCCTAAAACCAGTAATCCGATGGTCAACCAAAAAGACAGGGGATTTTTAAAATAATTAGCCAAAAATTCGCCCCATTTTCCGAACTCCTCTTTCGGCCTAATCAAGGACATCTTAGGTCACCTCAACTTTTTCTAATAAATAATTAGTAATAATTTGTAACTCCTTTTGGATGGCGGCCCGAATTTTTTGTAACTCTGCTTCACTTAAGAGCACCTTTGGCGAGTTTAAGCTCACTTTTAAAGTCATTTTTTCTAAATCTGCTAAATCCCATCTTATTTTTTGCAGACCTACTTTCTGAAATTTACTAATCACTCTTTTAATTTTTTTTTCAATCTCTGCTTGGTTTTCTAAAAGATACTTTTGGCGCCATTTATTTTGAATCCCGGTTGCTTCTTGAAAAACTTGCCTAGTATCCGGTTTGGTGAGTGGTAAGCTCACCGCCTTATTTAAAGCCTGCCAGTCAAACTGGGAGGGTACTTTTAACAAATCCAAAAGCGGCCCGGCTAAAACGACAATTATCACCAGGCCCAAAACCATTTTAGTGACGGCTTTGAGTTGATTATCAGGCAAAATCAACTCTAAAAATCCGGCTAAAACTAATAAGGTCAGTAATTCTTTAACCCATCCGGTCAAAAAAACCATCTCCGCCACACCTCCTATATTCGGGCTACCCCCACTAAAATCGAGATACTAATAAAAAACATCAAACTGACTACGGCTAAAGCCCCAAAAATATTGAGTACCGTTTTGCTAACGGTTTGCAAAGCATCCGCAATTTTGATACTTCCTAAAGGTTGGACAATCGCTCCGGCCAACTGGTAGACCAGGCCTATGGCTAGGATCTTTATTAAAGGAAAAAGCGTAATCACACTGATTACGATTAAACCATAAATCCCTAACCCATTTTTTACAACCTGAGAGCAATTAATGGCCATCTCTAAAGTATCCGAGATCTCGCCCCCCACCACCGGCAAAAAAGTATTGGAAAAATATTTGGCAGTTCTTAAAGCAGTGCTATCAGCTACGGTAGCCGCAAATCCTTTAATAGATACCACGCCAATAAAAAGGGCCATGGCAAACCCTAATAACCAAAGGGAACAGGTTTTTAACAACCCGGCTAGTTTATCAATTTTAAAACCATCGATTAAAAAATTCACTAATCCCAAAACCCCAGCTATTAACAGTAAGGGGAAAATCAGCTTACAAATTACCCCACTAATTATCCCGACACTGGTAATTAATAAGGGATGCACAATGGCTACGGTAGTGGCTCCTCCCGCGGCAGCAATCAAACTAAAGAGTAGGGGTAAAATGGCATACATAAACCGACCCATTTCTGTTACCGCCTTTTCGGCAATCGTGACCGTTACCCCAAAGCTGTTAATAACTAGCCCCATGATAATTAAAAAACAGACCCCAAAAGCTAAATTACTAATCGTCTCACTGGCAAAAGCATTTTTAATATTCTGCAAAAAAGCCAGTAAAACGGCAATAATAATTAATTGCCCCAAGTTTTTTAAATTAAAAATTACTTCTCGCAAAAAATAATTTGCTGCTCCCTGAATGATTCTCCCTAATTCCCACTGAGGGCCGTTGGCTCCCCAAGTCTCAGGACTTAAGTTGGGCAAGAGTTGCTGTTTTTCCATATCTAAGGTACTCAAAAAGTTTTCTAATTGACTATAGTCCAGCATCTCGGCAATATTTAAAAAAGAAGTGGTTTCTTGGGCTGCCCCTACTGGGGTTATTTGGGTCAGCAGCAACCAAAATCCTATTAGAAAGACTAACCATCCCTTTCTCTTTACTTCAACCAGCTTTAGCAGCAACCAAATCCCCCCTTTGTTAGCTAAATCATTTGCAGGACCATATTTAACAGACTTACCACTAAGGGCAGCCCCATGCTTAAGATAGCAATTTTACCGGCCAGTTCTACTTTAGCCGCAATAGTATGTTCCCCAGCATCTTTGCAAATCTGAACTCCAAAGCCGGCTACATAAGCCAGACCAATAATTTTAAAGATCATTTTTAAATATTCATTATTAATGGAGGATTTGACGGCCAGATCTTGAAAAACAGTGATTATTCTGCCGATATCCCCCAATAGAGTGAGAAAGATCATCGCTCCCGCCGCAATGGTTAAACCCAAGGCAAACTCCGGACGCTCTCTTTTAATAATTATTAATAAGGCAGTGACAATTAAAGAGAAGCCCATAATCGCCGGAAAAGACATTTTAATCCTCCTTAAAGCCCAAAAACAACTCGAATATTGCTAAAAAGCCGTTCGATAACTTGAATTACCATTAGTAAAACGACGGCCACTCCGGCTAAGGTTAACATCTGGGCCTGTTCTTCTTTGCCGGCTTGTTTCAAAAGCATATTTAAAACGGATATGAGGATCCCGATCCCCGCGATTTTAAAGATTAACTGTACATCCATCTTATCCCATCCCAATTAACTTTTTTTAGTAAACTTCTCGGAAGGCCTGCAATTTAAAAAGTAAATAACACTAATATGGAGCCTGTGGCAAATCCCAGATAGCGATAAATTCCCGTAAATTGCTTTTCTTTCTTTTCTGCTCTTTGTAAATTAATTTCTAAGGCCTGATAACAGTTCTTTAATTTAGCCACTTGATCTTGCCGGTGGGTACAGCCCAAATAGGAACCTAAATCTTGGAGGATTACCAAGTCTTCTTTCAGCAAGGTTTGCTGCTGAGACCAAATTAATTCCTGCCAGAGAGTTTGCATATCTTTTTCGGAATCATAACGTAGATTCTCGGTTAACCGCTGAAACTGCAATTTTAGCTCTGGCTCATCATTACTTAACCCGGCCACCCGCTGCCAAACTTCCGGTAAAACTCTAGCTTGATAAGCAATTTCCGTCTCCATAATTTTAATTATCCGTAGCCAGGCTTTCAGCTGTCGGGTACGTTTTCCTAAAACCGCGGCCCCTTTAAACCCCAAATAAGTTGTGACGCTAATTACTAAGATTGCTCCATAAAACTTAATCATGCTTACTAATCTCTTTTGATGAAAATAGTTCCGGCCCCTGCAGACCTGATCGCACACTTTCGATACTCCCAATCCCCCGGTGATTTCTTAAGATAATAATGCGTTCGATACAACCGGATTCTAATATTTTTTTGAGACCCGGCCTTTGTAAGGCTTCAGAAAGATTATAAGCATGAGCTGTAGTTATAAAACTGACCCCAGCATTAATAATATCTTGTAATAAATCAAAGTCTTCATCACTGCCAATCTCATCTGTGGCAATTAATTCTGGGTTCATGGAGCGTAACAATAAATAAACCCCGGCTTTTTTGGGACAAGTATCCAAAACATCTGTTTTCGGGCCCAAGTCAAACTGGGCAATCCCCTGAAAAGCGCCCCCGATTTCCGAACGCTCATCAACTACTCCCACTCTTATTCCAGGAAAACCCAGTTCAGCCACTCCAGTACTAGTC
>JANQHU010000338.1 GCA_028282485.1 Bacillota bacterium | reverse complement strand
TTTTATTTATTTTTTCTTACAAACATATATTTATTTGGTAATTTTTCAACCACATGTTAGTTTGTAATAAATAAGCTAATAATTGGGGAAGGGTCATTAATTGGCCAAACCAGGGATCTTCCGGCAGATTTAAACGCAGGGAATCCAATAATCTTTCCACTTCCGCTCTCTCAATTAGGTTATTGATGGGAGCGGTGGGGTCTGCTAACACTCTTTTTACTTCCTGAACCACAGCTTCCGTATAGCGGGGATGATAAGTTTTGGGATAGGGGCTCTTTTTTCGTTCAATAATTGCGGCGGGTAAGAGATCTTCCATTGCTTTTCTTAACAAACCCTTCTCTCGACCCTGGTAACTCTTAAATTTCCACGGAACATTCCAGAGATATTCCACGATCCGGTGATCGCAAAAAGGAACCCTTACTTCGAAGCCTGAAGCCATACTCATGCGGTCCTTGCGCTCTAAAAGAACCATCATAAACCAGTTGAAATTCAAGTAAAAAAGTTCCCTCATCCTGGCTTCCCAGGGCTGCTCTTCGGGCAGCAGCGGCACTTCATTAATGGTTGCTTGATAACGGCTTTGGACATAATCTGTTAGATCCAGAGTCTGCTGGACTTTTTTATTTAAAATTCTTTTTCGAATAGCTAGAGATTTGGCCCAGGGAAAAGTAGGGGCGTTTAATAATTCCGGTCGATGAAACCAAGGGTAACCGCCAAATATTTCATCAGCACACTCTCCAGAGAGGGCTACGGTAGCCTCTTTTTTCACTTCTTCACAAAAGAGAAATAAAGAAGAATCCACATCAGCCATCCCGGGTAGATCTCGCGCCAGAACTGCTTTTTTTAGGGCCGCAAAGAGATCTTCTGGTTCGATAAAGACTTCATGATGTTTCGTACCAATTTCCTTAGAAATCATAGGAATCCAATCCGAGTCGCGATTGGGTTGAAAGGTATTGGCTTGAAAATAACGTTCATTTTCCAGATAATCCACCGAATAAGAATTTAAAGGCCAGGAGTTTTTTTGGCTCCGCCACTCCCCGGCGGTTACTGCCGTAATAATACTGGAATCCAGGCCCCCTGAGAGAAATGTACATAAAGGAACATCCGCCACCAACTGGCGTTTAATGGCATCTTTCAATAAATCTTGCACCTTGGCCAGGGTCGTCTCAAAACTATCTTCATGGGGCTTGCTCTCTAAAGCCCAATACCGATCAATTCGTAAGCCATGGCGATTATAAATTCCGCGGAAACCGGGCCGTAATTCCTGAATACCCCGCAATACTCCATGCCCCGGGGTGCGGGCCGGCCCTAAGCCAAAGACTTCGGCAACGCCCTCCCGATCCAGCTCCCTTTTCATCCCCGGATGGGCTAACAAGGCTTTAATCTCGGAACCAAATAATAAAGAACTACCCCGATCCGCATAAAATAAGGGTTTTACCCCAAAGCGATCCCGGGCCATAAAAAATTCTTCCCCGGCTTCATCCCAGATGCCAAAAGCATAGATACCATTAAAATGGCGGACACATTCGGCCCCCCATTGGATAAAGGCCACTAAGACTACTTCCGTATCCGAATAAGAAGTAAAATGATGCCCTTCTGCTTGTAAAGCCTGTCTTAAGTCATTAGTATTATAGAGTTCACCATTGTAGGTCAAGATATAACGTCGGTTCTGATACTCTTTGACCATCGGTTGACTTCCACCCTGGGGATCAACTACTATTAAACGCCGATGCCCGAAAGCTGCCTGGTGAGAATACCAATATCCGGCAGCGTCCGGGCCGCGAGGAATCAGACTATTAGTCATTTTTTCCAAAACTACTTTTTCTTTAGTTAAATCTTCCTTCCAATCAATCCATCCGGCTATTCCGCACATCTTTTACCCTCCTTAGAGTTAGTATTTCTAAAGACTAGTATAAGATATGCATCTCGCCCATTAAGAGTTAATGAACTTTCAGGCCTTTATTTAAATATCCTTCTAAGCCGGCTACTAAGGCTTGGGCCCCGGATAAGGTGGTAATAATGGGAATCTTGCGGGCTACCGCAGTACTTCTTAATAAAACTTCTGCTCGCAGACTCTTTCTTTGACCCGCAATATTAATAATCCATTGTACTTCTCCATTTTTCAAGCGATCGAGAATATCCGGACGCCCCTCCCCCGGCTCCAAAACCATTTCACAAGGCAGCTGATGTTGTCGCAAAAAATCTGCCGTATCCTCAGGGGCTAACAACTCAAAGCCCATATTAAATAATTCTTTAGCCACTAAAAGAAAAGGCCGTTTTTCTTCATCCTGAATGCTCAGATAAACTTTTCCAGCCAGAGGGAGAGCTTCTCCGGCAGCCAACTGGGCTTTAATAAAAGCCATGCCAAAATCCTGATCAACCCCTACTGCAAACCCCACCGAACGCCTGTGGGGGCCTAAAACCGTATCAATTCCGGGAAAGTGATTAAAACTAAATACAGCTTCTTTAACTATACTCAGACCTGTCGGCTGCTCTGCCCCCTCTAAGAGATTTTGTTCTTGAAGACCAATTCCCAGCAGTGCTTTAACAGCTGCTTCCGGCCAGGCAAAAGGCAGAATCTCACTTAATAAATAAGTCATCTCCGTTAAGCCGGGCCAAATCTCCCGTAAATAAAGGTCCGGTTCTTTCCAGGCAAAGCGAAAACTATACAAGCCTTTCAAACGTAATTTACCAACTAAATTAACCATACTCTCCCGAACGCGCTTTAAGACTTCCGAACTTAAAGTATAGGGAGGAAATGAAGCAGCCGCATCCCCAAAATGAACTCCTGCTTCCTCAATTTGTTCAAAAATGCCACAAATTACACAGTCTTCCCCATCAGCCAAAATATCGACGGCAATTCCCAAAGCATTTTCGGGATATTTTTCTAACCAAACTTGATCTTTAGTAAAGACCCGGCCGTGTTCTAAAAAGTCCAATAATTCATCATAATCACCCACTACTTCCTTAGTTTTGGCAGCATTAACTTTTTGGGCAATCAAGGGAAATCCGATTTGACTACTGGCTGTTTCCACACTTTTGAGATCATTGACCATTCTACTTTCCAAAAGATTAATTTTAAATTGATTAAGAAGCTCGAGTAACCGCTGTTTTATCTCATAAATTTTGGTTAACCAGCCGGGATAAGCATCCAGAATCCGAATCCCTGCC
>JANQHU010000306.1 GCA_028282485.1 Bacillota bacterium | reverse complement strand
GGAGAGTTTGAAAATGATGCGCTTAGGAGTACATACCTCGATTGGTAAGGGTCTGCCCAAGGCTCTTTTAGAAGCCCAAGATTTAGGTTGTGATTGTTTGCAAATCTTTGCGGGAAATCCCCGGGGCTGGGAGCGGAAGGAGTTATTACCAAAAGAAGTAGCGGCTTTTCGACAGTTACTGGAAGACTCCCACTTAAAGCCTCTGGTAGTCCATGCTCCTTATCTCCCGAATCCAGCTACCGAAAAAGAAGAACTTTATCAAAAAACCCTTACCTTACTGACCAAAGATTTTCAAAGAGCTAATGATTTAGGGGCTAGTTTTTTTGTCTTGCATTCCGGCCGTACCAGTGAGCGGGATTTGGGGATTAAACGGGTGGCCCAGGTAATCAATCATTTATTAGAGCAGGTTACTGGAACCACGATCTTATTAATTGAAAATCAGGCGGGAGGCAAGAATGAAATAGCCTCAAATTTTCAGGAATTAGCACAAATTATTGCTCAAATTGCCGATCCCCAGCGGATTGGCCTTTGTTTTGATACTTGTCATGCTTTTGCTGCTGGTTATGATTTGCGGCAGGAGAGTGGCTGGCAGCGGGTTTTGGCAGAATTTGAAAAATATTTGGATTTTAGTCTCCTTAAACTCTGGCATCTGAACGATGCTTTACATGATTTAGGTAGTGGTCGCGACCGTCACCAGCACATTGGAGAAGGATTCATTGGAACGGAAGGGTTTTGGTATTTGTTAAACAATCCTCAGCTAAATCAATTACCAGGCATTTTAGAGACTCCCCAAAAGACTCCGGAAGATGATCAACGTAATTTAGCAACTTTACGCCGATTAGTGGAGGAATAGTAGTGGTTAAAGTAGATATTTATACCGATGGTGCTTGTTCTGGTAATCCGGGCCCGGGAGGCTGGGGGGCAGTTCTGCTCTTTGGGGAACACCAAAAAGAATTATCAGGCTCCGCCCAGGATACTACCAATCAAAAAATGGAGCTGTTAGCGGCAATTGAAGCGTTAAAAGCTTTAAAATATCCTTGTCAAGTAAACCTACATTCCGATAGTGCCTATCTGGTAAATGCTTTTAATCAAAATTGGTTAAAAAAATGGCAGACTAACGGTTGGCAAAATTCCCGTAAAGAATCGGTAGAAAATCGACTCTTGTGGGAAGAATTGTTAAAATTAAGCCGAATTCATCAGGTTAAATGGATTAAAGTTCCGGGACATCAGGATAATTTCTATAATAACCGTTGTGATGAGTTGGCCCGAGAAGCGATTCAAAAATGAAAGATATAGGAGAGTGGAGTTATTGCTTACAGAATTACAACTGGAAAATTTAACCGAGAAAGGACGGCAGATCCGGGGCCATATTATTAGAATGCTGACCGCTTCTAAATCAGGGCATCCGGGTGGATCATTATCAGCAGTAGAGATCCTTACTTATTTATATTTATATAAAATGCAAGTTGATCCCCAGATGCCAAAATGGCCTGAAAGAGACCGATTTATCTTAAGTAAAGGTCATGCCGCTCCAGTCTTGTATGCCGCTTTGGCGGAAAAAGGCTTTTTTGAGGTAGCAAAGTTAACTTCTTTACGGAAATTTCAAAGTATCTTGCAAGGACATCCTGATATGAAAAAGACGCCGGGAGTAGATGCTTCTACCGGGTCATTAGGACAGGGTCTTTCCATCGCTAACGGGATGGCTTTAGCCGGGAAATTAGATCAACAAGATTATCGGGTTTATGTCCTTTTAGGCGATGGTGAGATTGAAGAGGGCCAGATCTGGGAATCCCTAATGACCTCAGTCCATTACCGACTGGATAATTTAACCGCTTTTTTGGATTTTAACCATTTACAAATTGATGGTTGTGTAGAAGATGTAAAATCGTTGACTAACCCGCGGGAGAGATTTCAGGCTTTTGGTTGGCAGGTCTTAGAAGTTGACGGTCATAACTATCAGGAAATTGACCAGGCGGTTACTGCCGCCGAGCAGATTAAAGGTAAGCCGACGATGATTATTTTAAATACCGCGAAAGGCAAAGGCTGCTCTTTTATGGAATGCAAAGTAGAATGGCATGGCGTAGCCCCCAGTTGCGATGAGGCAGAGCTGGCGTTAAAAGAGTTAGGGCTAAACTTTGATATGTAGGAGGAAATAAATCTTGAATAATCAAAAAGTAGCAACCCGAGATGCTTACGGAAAGGCCTTGGTGAAAATAGGTGAGATAAATGAAAATGTGGTAGTTTTAGATGCTGATCTATCTAAATCGACGCGCACCTATGCTTTTAGTCAGAAGTTTCCGGAACGTTTTTTTCAAATGGGAATTGCTGAGGCGGATATGATGGCCACTGCCGGGGGCTTAGCTCTGGCAGGAAAGATTCCTTTTGCCAGTAGTTTCGCCATCTTTGCCACGGGACGAGCTTATGATCAAGTGCGCAATACTATTTGTTATCCGGGATTGAATGTGAAAATTGCCGCTACCCATGCTGGAATTACAGTAGGGGAAGACGGGGGTTCCCATCAATCCATTGAGGATTTAGCCTTGATGCGAGCCATTCCAGGAATGACGGTTTTGAATCCGGCGGATGCGGTTGAAACCGAAAAATTAATTATGGTAGCAGCGCGGCACCAAGGACCGGTTTACCTTCGCTTAGGGCGGGAGCCAGTGACTACTTTTTATGGGGAAAATTATGAGCCGGAGATTGGTAAAGCAATCCAA
>JANQHU010000305.1 GCA_028282485.1 Bacillota bacterium | reverse complement strand
TTTTGAAGGAATTAAAAATTATGATGTTGGAGATTTAGAAGGCAGTATGAAGCAATAGAGATAAAAGATTAGAGAAAAAAACCGCTTATAAAGGCGGTTTTTTTATATTACTTAGATAATTAATTTTCAGGGACTTCATTAATCATTTCTTCTAAGGTTTTTCCATTGGAATCGTATTTTTCAAATTCCCGAGAATCCAACCGTTCTTCTTCTTCTTCAATTTTAGTTAAGAAAAACTGAAAAGCATCTGGTTGAATAATTGCGGCACATAAAGAATATATTTAAAAGCGTAGATTCCATTGCAGAAAGACTCGTTTGTCCACATCAGTAAAGGAGTTATTCGAATAGTCTTTAATATCGATTCCCAATTCTAATTGATTAATGGGTGAAAAGTCCTTGGTAAGGCTGGAAATCAAATGATAATAAGTTTTCGCAGAAGAACCACTGCTATTTACGGGTCGGAGTATGGCTAAACGATTTCGGAAAGCCCAAGTAGGTCTGATATACTTTTGTAAAAAGCATTCCAATCCTTTAGAGTTAGGAATAAACCACTCCCGGGTGTCGCCGGACATGTGCCCGAGACTGGAGTAGGCAGGTAAAAAATTGGGACTAAAATAACCCAGCTTCAGGGTAAATAAATTTTGATTATTCCAAAGATACCGATAACCAATTAAAAAGCCAGGAGTCCAGTTGATTTGATATTCGGTTTGCGCTTGGTAGTTAAAAGAGTACCAGCCGACTTCAGCATCCAGATGGCCCTTAAAAGCCGGAAAACTACTATCAAAACTAAAGGCTTTTTCTCCGGTAATTCCATTGGGAACGAGATTAAAACCAAAAATGGAACTATTTTTAATAATATTGGCGCGCAAGGCCCAATAGTCTTCAAAGGATTCAACTAAATCAGTATTTTGGCGGTACTCAGTATTTACTCTGGTATAGAGCCCGGTTAAATAGATGTTACCCCATTTTTTTTGCAAAGCTAATCCTTCCACCGGATTAGCGATAAAGTCAGAAATTAAGCCAAAGGGTCCTAAGGAAAACTGAAATTTTCCCAGGTAACCGGTAAAGTAAGGATTGTCATATTTTAGAAAGGCCTCGTTAATTTGTAAAGGGGCATTAATAGGGGAATTGGCCATGGAAATACTTTGATAGTTGATGCCCCAGCCTCCCGAATGCCATAACCGTAAGTGAAATTCTAAAGTAGGGTCAATTAAAGCAGTAAAAAACAAATCAAGTTGTTGGGAAAACTCAGGAGCTAATTGGGTGGTGGTAATTGGTGAGTTAGAATTAAGGGTAATATTTCCGCCCAAATGAAATCGCCCCCAGTTATTTTCAAGAAGTGCAAACCGTTTTTGTAGATCGGCAATTTGTTTATTTTTGAAAGAGGAATTTGGGGAGGGGGATTCTGCTAATGTGGCAGTATTAGCAGTATTAATTGATAAGATAAGGATTACCATGGTAATAATAATTTTTAACATACTTACCTCCAGCTTTGTTGTTAATTAGATGTACTATTTTCGGAGATATATTAAATAATCCCTGCTGGAGGTTGCTTGTAAAAGATGTAATAAAAGTAAAAAAAGCCGATGGCTCGGCTAGGGTATTTGATAGAGGGTATTTTTCCCTTAACTTGGGTCAGTCTTGGGTCAGTGTCAGGTTGAGGATTTGCCGTTAATACTAAAAATTCCTTAAATAAAATCAAACGAACTAAACTTTAAGATACAATATTATATTCATTTATTTTAAAAAGGTGCAGGGCTAGGAATTATTCCTAACCCCGTTTTGGGTTAAAAGTTCTTCAGCTTTTTGAATTAAACCTCTAACCAGTAATCCGGCCTGGCGGGTGGTTAGTTCACCATAATCGTAAGAGCCATTGGTGATCGAGATGCGATGGGCAAAGCCCAATTCCTTAGCAATTTCATATTTTACTTGATCCGATACAATACTATTACGACGTTTTCCCGAAGCCATTTTCACCTCCCAAAGATCTACTTTAAGCAGGTTAACCTAGCTTAAGAAAAGATCCTTGCTTTCTTACTATTACCTGTTTCGCAAAAAAATATAAATAACTTTTTAGTAGTATTATCACTATACTATATATCATAAATTTTTAAAAGGAAATATTGAAAAAAAGTAGAAATAACAATATATAAGCAACAATTTTTTTAAAATATATAGTAGATTTTTTAAAAAATAAAGCCGGATCATTAACGATTTGAGAGGAGCTATTTCAAAATGAAGCATCTTCATTTTGTAGGAATTGGCGGGGCGCGGTTAAGTGCTCTGGCCAAACTATATTATGAGCGTGGTTTTCAGATATCAGGCTCGGATACTACGGAGTCGAAGCTGATCAATGGACTAGTACAAAAGGGAATAAAGGTCTCTTTAGGCCATCATGCCGAAAATGTTCACGGTGCCGACCAAGTGGTTTATACTAATGCGGTGGGAGAAGAGAATGTCGAGGTAATTGAAGCTAAAAAATTAAAAATTCCGTTAATTGAAGGAGCCGTCTTATTGGGAAGGCTGATGGAAGAAGTTGGTGTCGGCATTGCGATTGCCGGAACCCATGGTAAAACAACTACTTCAGCGATGACTTCACTTATTTTAACCGCCGGGGGAATCGATCCGACGGTTCTGATTGGGGGGGAGGTTAGCGCTTTTGACGGCAACCACCGCACCGGAAAATCTCCCTATATGGTGGTGGAAGCCTGTGAGTTTCGGCGTTCCTTTTTGAATTTAAAGCCAAAGATTGAATTAATTACTAATATTGACTGGGATCATCCCGATTGCTTTCCTACTTTAAATGACGTAATTAAAACTTTTCAGGATTTTATCGAGTTATTGCCAGAGGAAGGAGTTTTGATTGTTTGGGGAGATGATCCTAATATTCAAGAACTGCAAAAAATCTATAAAGGGAGATTAATTACTTTTGGATATGATGCGAGTTTTGATTGGTCTCTTACCAATATTCGTCACTCACCAGAAGGCTCTTTAGGAATTGTGGCTGACTTAAAGCATCAAGGGCAAAAAGTGGATCAGCTTAGGTTAAAGGTGCCTGGTCACCATAACCTGCAAAATGCCCTAGGAGCAGTAGTAATTGCTCATGAGTTAGGAGTAAACTTAAAGACTGCTTTAAAAACAGTGGCTGAGTTTACCGGAGTCCGGCGGCGTTTTGAAATTAAGGGCTATTATAATCAAGCATTAGTTATAGATGATTATGCCCATCATCCGGAAGCTGTCAAGAAAACCTTAGCGGCGGCCCGGGAAGCTCCTTTCGGACGGACCATATGTGTCTTTCAACCACATTTGTACAGTAGAACCAAGCATTTAAAAGAAGAATTTGCCCAATCTTTTAATGGGGCTGACATCCTGATCTTAGCAGATATTTATGCCGCCCGAGAAAAAGATCCCGGAGACATCTCAAGTAAGATATTAGCCGAATTAACTAGTACATACCATCAAGATGTTCGCTATCTAGGTGAATTTGATCTAATTATTGATAAACTAAAAGAGGAGTTAAGGCCAAATGATTTATTAATTACCATGGGTGCCGGAAATATATTTAAAGTCGGAGAGCAATTGGTTAAATAAAAGCTAATAATAAAAATCCCCTCCGTCGCAGTTAAATGCTACGGAGGGGATTTTTTTAAATTTGCACAATTAGCATCCCATTTTCAAAGGTAAAATCATAGCGCCGATCCTCAATGGGAATATTAAAACGATTCAGAAACTTTTTGGCGACAATCATTTTGGTGGTTTTACCTTGAATGCGGAAAGAATCAGTTGTATTTTCTTTGACAGGTTTAATTCCGATTTGATTATTTTCCGGATCATAAAAAAGTTCTACAAATAAAGCGTCACTTAGAAATTTTTCAAAAACCGGTTTATAAAAGGCAAAACGTCCCCTTTGAGTAATCCCAATAGTCTTCGATGAGATCCCTTTTTTTGGCTTATCTTTTCGATATTTTATAAAAGCCATAAAATACACACCCCCACGTATTTTTAATAACAATTATCCAACCTTTATTGCAAAAAAATAATAATTTATAAAAAGATAATCATTTTTGATGGTTTTAAATGGTCCTATAATATCTTGCTTGACATCTAAAAAGTAATTCTGATTATATTATATTTCATTAATGTTAAAATTACATGTTATAAAAATTACAAATTTATTAACTTTACGAATATAACCATTATAGTTAGGTTGGGCATTAAAATGTATGTTTAAAAAAAATATAAAGTGTTTCGGCAAGTTGAAAAAAATTAGACTTTACAAAGAAAAGAAATAAATGTCATAAAGATATTATAAAACAAATAAAAAAAAAATCAAGAGATTTTTTGTAAATAAAAAATAAATTAATAGGCTTCTTTTAAGATAAGTGGTCTAGTTTGAGGAATAAGGGTAATTTAAAATTTTTTAAGTTTTTTTACTAAATGACGAAATTTTTTTTTGTTTCCCGTGTCTAAGGCATAATCAATTTGCTGCATTATTTCTGACTTTTGGTCTTGTTGGCGAAAAGCTTCGTTCCATAAAGAAAGCTCAAAATCAATAACGTTTTCTTTAACGGTATTTGGTTCTAAGATTAGTTTTTTATCTTCGGAAACAGTTTGATAAAGTTCACAATTATTGCGTTCACAAAAATAAAGGGTTAAATAAATGAGTTCATCAGAATCAATTTTATTGATATACTCCCAGATTTGTTGAAAGTCACGGTAGGTCTTTTCAACTGTTTTTAACAGTAAAGAAGGCATACCAGTGTTAGAGGCAGAGACGACTAATAAAGGAAGAGGATAAGGTCCATTAAATATTAAGTGGATTTTTGTTAAGAGTTCTTCATGATCAATTATTTTAAAAAGAATTTGTTTAGAGCTAGGCAAATCAAAAACATGAGTTTCCGCAAACCATAAAAGAAAATTTCTTTTGGCCGAAAGACTAACTGTTTTTTTTGTCATTACTATCACCTAAATTCTGTATATATAGTTTGTTTATATATATTTAATCGGCATAAATTGGATAGATACTAATAGTCTTTTTGATAAAAAAAGATTATTATTAAAAAATATCACAATTATTTTAAAAACTACAAAATGTTAGGCTGTTTTTATAAAAAACCAAAATACTAAATAAAAAAGTATCCTAAATTTAAACTATTATAATGCAGGTGGTCCGGATTTGTTTTTTAAAGAATTATTTAAAGTGATAATTCTTTCCGAGCTAAAAGTGGGGATAATGATAAGGATTATGGAGAGAACCGTTCCGATGATCCCGTTAATGATTAAGAAGAGTAGTTCATTACTCCAAAAATTAGGGATCGCGATCCGGCAATACATTAGATGACTAATAGTTAAAACAGTCACGTAGATTAAAGAGCTGATTCGCAAAGTAAGGTCAGCCCTTTTTTGATAATTTTCAATTATAAATACAAATAAAATAATTAGTAAAAAAAAGGCTGGCAGTAAAAAAAGTTGACTATTCAAAGAAGTTGTTAAGGTATTCTTTAACGAAAAGAAGAATAACGAACCACAGATAATCACCGAAGTTACTATATAAAAAATAAAGGGGTTTTTAAAAATAATTTTGTATAAGTGATCCTCCCCGGGGGATGGTAATTGAACTTTGGTTTCCAAATGACTATTGGAATAAAAAAAGGGAATCAAGAGATAACAAGTAATTAACCAAATCAGTAAGTCGGTGGAAATAAAAAATAATTTAATTTGCGGAATGGAAAGGAGGTTGCAACATAGTAACAAAAAGCAGATTAAAAAAAGAGTTAACGAAAAAGTTATCAATAAACTAATGGGTTTAGCTACCGGACGGCGGAGTATTGTAGATTGATCAGAAGTGCTCTCGATCTGGATGGAATCGTTAACAATTGTTTTTTCTAATTCATCGATTGGTAAGACAATGGCGTTAAAATCGGGCTTCGGGACGGCAGATTCTTTAATGGTACGATCAATAACCCCTGTACCTTGACAAAAAGCACAAGGTATTAAAACCAAAGGAACTTCGGTTCGAGGTTGGGACTTGCGGAAATCAGCAATGCAATGACTACAACCGGCTTGATTGTGGGATGGGCGGCAAAACCCGGTTCCTTCACAGTGAGGGCAGATTATTTTTGAATTATTAATCATGATCCGCTCCTATAGATTTTAACCTAAATGCTTTTAATGAGTTGTTGTTTTATACTAATGTTTCGTTCATTTGAGGGAAATTCTTTATTATAATCTCCCGAAATATCTTTTATTGAAAGTTGAAAGAAAGAAAAGAGTACCGAAAAAGACTTTTTAAGACTTCAGGAACTCTTTCTTCAAAAATTTTCTTTTTTAGTAAACAAAAAAACAGTTAGTTGCGAGTAAGATCCAGATAAATCAAAGTCATAGCAATTGGTAATAGAGGGGCGGTTAAAAAGAACCCAATACCACAGAGGATACCACCGAGACCACTCAGAAGGCTGACTATAAAGGTATAAAGTAAGAGCTGGGGTGCTTTTTGAATATAGTCGAAACTTTGTTTAATGGCCTCCATATAATCTAAATTCTTATCAATAATTAGGGCAATTGATAAAAATAAGATTGTACTTAACGCAGGGATCAGAACCAAAATGACGAGAAAAGGAAGAATGCCAAAGAGAAAGCCGATAAAAGGTAGATTACTCAACAAAAGGGTGAATCCATAAACTAGAATAAAAGCTAAAAAACAAAACAATCCTACTAAAAAAGTAGGGGTAAATTTGTTGAATTGATTAAAAACATCTCCAGCTTCCGCTTTTTCGTTATTTACTAATTTAATCACTAAAACTATCATTCCGGCTAGCAAGGGTCCAAGTAGAATACCAAGGGATAAACCAGAAAGTAAGTAGACGATTAAACCAGCTAAAAACAATACTCCAAAGTTATTTTTGTATAGGTTAATACTCTGCTCGATTTTACTAAAATCCATCCTAAATAATTCCCCCTTATTTTTAAATAAAAGACATAAAATTACTTTTAATTGACCATATGAGTTATTCAACAAAACAAAAAATCTTCCTGCTAATTTTAGTATATTTTTCAATTGGGATTTTTGCTTAACTTTAAATGAGTAAAAAAAATTTTTTTGAATTAGCCTTTTTATTTTAGTTATTTTTCGATATACTTAAAAAGATTAACTTAGGTTTAAGTGGAAGCTTTGCATGTGGAGTGTGATAATTTGAATTTTGTTGTAGAAAAAGAATCTAACGAAAATCAGGGGCGCTTGGGAATGATGACCACGCATCATAATCAGGTGGAAACACCGGTTTTTATGCCGGTAGGTACCCAAGGAACGGTGAAAGCTTTAACTGTAGATGATTTGAAGGAAATTGGTTTTCAGCTGATTTTAAGTAATACCTATCATCTTTATTTACGCCCAGGCATGGATGTGGTTGCCGCCGGAGGTGGGTTACATCGGTTTATCAACTGGAATAACTCCCTTCTTACCGATAGTGGCGGATTTCAGGTATTTAGCTTAGCTAAACTCAATAAAATTACCGAGGCAGGAGTTCATTTCCGTTCTCATATTGATGGCTCGAAGCACCTGTTTACCCCGGAGAAAGTAATGGAGATTGAAATGGGATTAGGTGCTGATATTGCCATGGTTTTTGACGTTTGTTTGCCCTATCTCTCCGATTACCAAAGGGCTAAAGAGGCCATGGAACGAACTAATCGTTGGGCCGAGCGGTGCCTAGCCGCTCATCAACATCCGTGGCAAAAATTATTTGCGATTGTGCAGGGGGTCGCTTACCAAGATTTGCGTGAAGAGAGTGCCCGGGTTTTAGCTTCTCTGGATTTTCCTGGCTATGCCATTGGCGGCTTAAGTGTAGGCGAACCGAAAGAGGTGATGTATCAGGTCCTTGATTATACAGTGCCAGGTTTGCCCCAAAATAAGCCCCGTTATTTAATGGGAGTTGGATCGCCGGATGCCCTGTGGGAGGGGGTAGAACGGGGAATTGATATGTTTGACTGCGTTTTTCCGACGCGTATTGCTCGAAACGGAACGGCTTTAACTTCTTTAGGAAGGATAATTGTCCGGGATGCTAAATATGCTCGGGATTTTACATCTTTGGATCCCAATTGTTCTTGTCGGGTCTGCACTCAATATACAAAGGCCTATTTAAGGCATTTATTTAAAGCGGGGGAGATTTTAGGCGCTCATTTATTAACTTATCATAATTTGTTCTTTTTAAAGAAAACAATGGATATAATAAAAGAAGGTTTGCGGACAAATACCTTTTATGAACGGAAAACGGAGTTTTTTCGGTTATATGGAACTGTTTGAAAGGAAAATGTTGTTATTTGTCGAATGAATAGACTTTGAAAGAAAAAAGGGGGTGGACAAAGAATGAATTTATTAATTGCTGCAGCGACTGCCACTGCTACCGAAGCGGCTAATGCTACTCAGGTTAAGGGTTTTGATCCGGGATTAATTTTTATGTTAGTAATAGTGGTTGGTTT
>JANQHU010000225.1 GCA_028282485.1 Bacillota bacterium | reverse complement strand
ATTAAGAAGGATACTCAAACCGTAACCGAAAAAACCACCGGGGAACTAATTGCTACTGCCAAAGTGAAACGGCCGGATGTAATTCGGGATTTGGAAAAGGCCTATCATCAAGAAGGCGGTTTAGCCATTTTGTGGGGCAGTCTGGCTCCCCATGGGTGTGTGGTTAAACAATCGGCAGTAGCTCCGGAGATGATGCAGCACCAAGGACCGACTCGGGTTTTTGATAGTGAAGAAGCGGCCATTAAAGCCATCATGGGCGGCCAAATCGTAGCCGGGGATGTGATCTTAATCCGTTACGAAGGCCCCAAAGGCGGCCCTGGGATGCGGGAAATGCTGAGCCCCACTTCGGCCATTGCGGGAATGGGTTTAGATAAAGAAGTAGCTCTAATTACCGATGGCCGTTTTTCCGGAGCCTCCCGGGGAGCTTCCATAGGTCATGTTTCCCCGGAAGCTATGGAAGGGGGAACCATTGCTTTGGTTCGGGAAGGAGATCAAATTAAAATCGATATCCCCGGGAAACGAGTGGATCTAATGGTGAGTGAGGCCGAATTAACGAAGCGAAAAGCGGCTTGGCAGCAACCGGAACCGAGAGTAAAGAGGGGCTACTTAAATCGGTATAGTCGGTTAGTAACCTCAGCCAATACCGGAGCGGTGTTGAAGTAAGGATTTTCAAGGAAAAATACAGAAATTATTAACCAGGATCTAAGCTTTAATTCACTTGGATTCTGGTTTTTTATGACAAAATCAACACCTCTCCATCTTTAACTCTTTACCTTTAAAACCAATCCCTAAAGCTACCAGGTCTGTCAGCCCTTCGGAAGCGGTTACGCCTTCCCGGTATTTTTTTTCTTTAATCTGCCGCAGCGCTGTCTCTGCTAACTCAGCCAATTCTTTATTTCCTTTGGTACTGTCCCATTTAAATTCAAAGAGATAGGCTGTTTGATGCTCTTCTTTGTTTCGGGGAATTAAAACTAGATCTGGTCGGCCCAAGCCATATTCCCGGTTGCTTTTTAAATCATAATACGGAGTGGCATACAGGAGTAAACCAAGCATAAACCCGTGGTGAAAATTTTCATAGCGGTAATCCTGCTCGATCTCTGATATTTCCTCAAAATTGATCTCTCGAACCTTTTGCAGCGGCAAATCATGATAACTTACCCAAGTTAGGTATAATTCTTTCAAAATGCGCTCGAATTTTTGAAGATCTTTATTTACTAAACATTTGATCAAACCTTCAATTTCCGCCGCTGTCTTGGTATCATCTTTAAAAAAGCTGCGGATCATATCTTTATAAATGGTTCGTACTTCCACATTAGGAATCTCAATCTGATACTCAAATTTTTCTTCAAAAATATCCTTCCGTCGCTTTGAAGCTTTCAAATAACCTGCGTGAAGCAGAAAACTCCAGGCTACTTCCGGGTTAACCTTTATATTTTGGTAGACTACATTTTCTTCTAAGACCTTTCGCACTTCTTTCCCGTGAATCAGTTTCTCGACTACTTCTTTGCCTTCTTTTTTGTCTAGTTGCATCACTTCTTTAAGGATGCGGTTATCGCTGGTATT
>JANQHU010000200.1 GCA_028282485.1 Bacillota bacterium | reverse complement strand
AAACCATCAAAAGCCATGGTAATATAATCCAGGCAAGTGGGCCGTTTGGGATGCCGAATAATCTGAATCCGCTGCCAGACATCAAGATTATGATAAATCTCCTTTTTTAAGGCTTCCGACTTCTCTTCTAAGACCGCAATCTGTTGACTCATATCTAAATTTTTTTCCACGGAGAATTGGCGAATCTCTTCAATCTGTTTCTCCAAATCAACAATCGGTTTTTCAAATTCTAAGGTAGGCCCGTGATTACTACTCATTAGCCGTCTCCTTTCTCTCACCTTTTTGGTGGAACTTTAACAACCGGGCTAAGACTGCTTTCATCTCGTGACGGGAGACAATCATGTCAATTACCCCGTGTTCCAACAAAAATTGGGAGGTTTGAAATCCCGGTGGTAAGGTTTGACGAATGGTTTGTTGAATAACTCGTGGTCCGGCAAAACCAATTAAGGCATCAGGTTCGGCAATATTGATATCACCCAAAGAGGCAAAGCTGGCAAAAATGCCACCCATAGTCGGGTCCGTCAGCACCGAAATATACAAACAGCCGGAGGCGGCTAACCGATTTAAGGCCTGACTGGTCTTAGCCATTTGCATTAAGGAATAAATCCCCTCCTGCATCCGGGCCCCACCACCGCCAGCGGAAACCATAATCACTGGCAATTGCTGCTCCGCGGCTTCCTCAATCAAGCGGGAAATTTTTTCTCCCACTACCGAGCCCATAGAACCCCCGATGAAACCAAAATCGATAATCCCCAACATCACCGGGATACCAGCCATTTTAGCCTGGCCAGTAATTACTCCTTCGGTTAATTCAGTATTTTTTTGGGATTTTTTTATTTTCTGTTCATAATCGGGAAAGTTTAGGGCATTGACGGATTGGAGATCGCCGTGAATTTCTTTGAATTCGCC
Organism: Bacillota bacterium; assembly: GCA_028282485.1. Taxonomy (GTDB): domain Bacteria; phylum Bacillota; class UBA4882; order UBA8346; family UBA8346; genus JANQHU01. The sequence goes on along the minus strand of JANQHU010000200.1, from coordinate 1,562 downwards.
TTCATCTACCAAGATAGCTAAGCGTTCCTTAGCGGTAATTCGAAAATGATACTCACATTTGGGACAGACTTTCAAATTTTTTTCCAAATCCTTATGATAAGTGATTTGGGCACAACGTTCACATTTAACCCAAAGCCAATCCGGGATCTCTTTACGCTCCACCTGTAACTCTTTGTTTTCAAAAGTTTCTTCGGGTTTAACTGTAATATATTTGGGTTTGGTTTTAAAAAAATCTTTTAGCAAGTACTCAACTCCTTATCCCGTAATGCAATTTGTTTTTCAAACAACGTTATTTATGTGATAAAAATATTTTCTTTGTTAATAATTGAAACGTAATTATCAACTAAAAATTATAATTTCGCTATCGACTAATAGTTTCCTTCTTTTGCTAAATCCCTTTTTGTAAAAAACTATTTACTACTAAAGTGGCATCTTCAGTCTCTAATTCCGGAACCATAATTTCAATGGTACGCTTGTCTTCACGGGGGGCATTACCCCGCTGGTTTAATTTCACCATAATTCCTTCATTTTCTAATAGTTCACAAAGCTTTTGCGCACTTTGTTGAGTTTGTGCAATATAAATAACCGTCCACATAGATATGCCTCGCTTCAAAATTAACCCATTTTACAGGATAAAGTAGATTGCTCAACTTGTCAAGTATTTACGCTAGATTTCTGCCACCAACTTCTTAAAAAGGCGGCCCCGCTCCTGATAATTGGCAAACATGTCATAACTGGCACAAGCCGGGGAAAGCAAGACCGCTTCGCCAGCTTGGGCTATCCTAGCAGCTAAGGCCACCCCCTGCTCCAAAGTTTTTACTTCTAATAAGGGAAAATCGGCTTGGATTGCGGTAATAGCTTGCCTAATTAAAGGGGCGGTAGTTCCTAATAGAATCACCTGGCGGCACTGGTTAGCTACCGCTTCAGCCAGGGAGGTAAAGGGAATCTTTTTGTCATAACCTCCGGCAATCAAAACAATGGGCCGGGGGATGGCCTTGATCCCCGCCACGGCTCGATCCGGGGTGGTGGCAATGGAATCATTATAATAGCGAACTCCCTCAATTTCCCTTACTAATTCCAAGCGGTGTTCTACTCCGGTAAAATTCTCAGCTACTTCCCGAATCTTGGCTAAGGGAACTCCGCTTAACCGGGCGATTAAAGCCGCTGTTAAAAGATTATCAATATTGTGGTCCCCGGGTAACTGTAAGCGCTCCCGGGTGGTGATAGTTTCCGTCTGATTATTGAGGGCTAGTTTTAAAGTGGCTCCATCCAAATAAGCCCCTTCGGGCAGGCTGGTTTCCCGGCTGACATAATAAAGCCGCCCCTGAACCAACTTGGTTAGATTACGAGTTAGGTGATTATCATAGTTTAAAATAGCAATATCCTGGGGTGTTTGATACCGCAAAATATTACTTTTGGCCTCAATATATTCCGTCATTGATTCATGGACATCCAAATGATTAGGAGCAATATTGGTAACTACTGCTAGCTGAGGACTTTGTTTTAACTCCTGGAGCTGAAAACTGCTTAACTCCAAAACCACCCGGGTTTCCGGGTTCATC
>JANQHU010000408.1 GCA_028282485.1 Bacillota bacterium | reverse complement strand
CGTATCTGTTGGAAACCTCCGGCAAGCATTGGGCGGTTAAAAAAATTACTAACAGTGCAAATATTTCTAATTGTTACTCCATTACTAATGATTTTGAACTTGCGGATGAAGAATCCCTATCGCTAAAAAATTTTAAAGACAAATATGAAAATAAATTAATGACTTTTTTGGCCCGGGGGAATACTCGAAAAAATCTAGTTAATAAGTATTTATCCCAAACGTCGGTTGGTATTGAGCAAGTTAAAAAAATTTTACGCGCCCATCATAGTGGTTATAACAATGATTTACGGCGTGGCATGGGGAGTCTTTGTATTCACTCAAGTTATTTTATTAAATGTGAGACTACGGCCTCTATGATTGTTGAATATATTAATCAGCATTGGGTGGTTTGGGTAACGGCTGCGCCTCACCCGTGTGTTTCTTTATATCGTCCAGTTTTTTTAAACAGTAGTGATCAAAACTTTGATTTAAATAATGCAAACTTTATTGTAGATTATGCTAGAAAATGGGAAAAGCAGGCCAAAAAGTTTGTGGCTCAGTACGCTTACTTTAGAGAAGAGATTAAACCTTTAAGAGATGCGGTAGAAGCCCATATGACCCAAATTATTTATAAGGATCTTAATACTAAAACTACAGAAGCTCTTGCAAAAGATGGTGCGCAATGCATAAAAATGGCTGAGGATTATTATTTGGATTGCTAGAGCCTGTCAAATATAAGTTAGCGGAAGTACGTCATTCTTGATAATCCCATGGTTTGAGAAATTATGATTGTGGTTAATTTAGAGTAAAAAAAACTGCCGCTTTTAAAAAAAGGGCAGGGCAAGTGCAGCAAAAAATATTTTAAAAGGTTGGCCTTAAACTCGAAAGGCTTAATAAAGTTATAAATGCGCTTCCAGAGCCGGGGCACTTCCTTGTTTTTCTCGTAGAATGGAAAATTCTTTTTTTATCAATATCAGCACCCAAAGAGTAATTACAATATCAATTAAGAAAGTACCGTAATATACCCACCCTATCCCAAAAAGTCTTGGTAAGATAAGCATTACGGGGACATAAAAAATTAGTTGCCGGGCAATGCCGATGATGGCTGCGGGTTTAGCCTTGTTGATTGCCGGATAGAGAGTCATCATCATGAATACAATTGGCAAAATTGGCAGTAGAGCCATATAGGTTCTAAAGTACAGTAAGCTGGCAGCATCAAAGGCTTTGTCTGTGAAGACTAACCCTAAGACAGTTTCCGGCATAATCATGGTAATTAAAGTGAAGGGAAGCATCAGCAAGGTACCAGCTATGGTAAATATTTTAAAGCTACTGATAACCCGTTCATTATTTTCGGCCCCATAATTAATACCAATTACCGGTTGTAAGGCGCGCATCAGTCCGAAAATGGGGGTTAATAATAGGGTGAAAAAGCGGTAGATAGCCCCATAAATGGCTAAATCAGAAGTGGTGCCGTATTTGGCCAAGGCGTTAAAGACTACTAGGGCTTGCACCAGGTTCATGATGGTCATAATTAATGAGGGCATGCCCATAGAGATGACGTCTTTAATTATTTTTTGGTCGCGGTAAATCTTTAAGGGCTGGGCTTCAAAAGAGGCCTTTCCTTTTGAGAAATAAAGGAGTCCGGCAATGGTATAAACCAGCATTCCCAGATTAGTACCCCAGGCGGCTCCCGCTACTCCCATATCTAATCCAACAATCAA
>JANQHU010000079.1 GCA_028282485.1 Bacillota bacterium | reverse complement strand
GTTTCGTAATAACTTAGAAGGCTTAAAAAACGCGGAACTAATCATGTATGCCAGTCAAATGGCAGTTTTACTCCAAGCGGGAATCCCTTTGCTAACCGCTTTGGGAACTATTCAAGAAAATGCTTCCCAACGGGCCAAATATATTTTGGCGCAAATCGCTGGTGAAATCAAATCCGGTAAAAATTATTCCGAGGCTTTAGGGAAATTTCCCGGGGTCTTCCCTGGTTTTTTTATCGGATTAATGGAAGTAGGCGAAGCGGGCGGAATGTTAGCTCCAATGCATGAGCGAATTGCCGGTTATTTGCAACATAATAAGGATTTGAAGAATAAGGTGCTCTATGCATCTATATATCCCTTGTTTGTCTTAGGGGCTACTTTAATTGGCATCTACTTCATATTAACTATAGCTTTTCCTAAAATTGCCGATACTTATAACAAGAATAATGTCGAATTGCCGATCTTAACCCAGCTGATGTTAGATTTATCAGATTTTTTATTAAATTACTGGTATTTTCCATTGGCCGGATTGGTTTTGCTGGTATTTGTTTTTTTTAGCATGCGGCTTCAGGAATACTCACCTATCAAAAAGTGGCTCGATCGTCTGGTTCTCAAAATCCCGTTTTACGGGCCTTTTTTACAATCAGTTTTTATCTCCCGCTTCTCTTATAACGTGGGCTTATTATTAAAGAGTGGCTTGCCTTTACTCAAGGGCTTGGAAATGACTAAAAATATCATTAACAATTTGGTCTTAAAAGGTTATATCAATGAGATTATGTCTTCGGTACACCAAGGGGAAGGGATTACTTCATATATTAAAAAAAATAAGTTTTTTCCCCCCATTTTGGTATCAATGATTAAAACCGGGGAAGAGGCGGGTTCTCTAGCAGAGATGACCATTAAAGCTAGCCATTATTACGATCAAGAAGTAGAGGATAGACTCAAAAAATTTACGGCCTTGGTAGAACCGATCATGATCCTTTGTGCGGCAGGATTAGTCTTTTTAGTCTTATTAGCCTTTTATTTACCCATGTTTAATATGTTTAAAGTTATTTCTGGGCATTAACCGATAACCTTTAAGGGATTGGTGTGAGTAACCTAAGGAAGTGGTACTGGGCCATGCAGGAAAAAGGCTTTAGTTTGATAGAAGTAATTTTGGTAACGATGATGATCGCTTTACTAGCTACGGTTGCTCAGATTGGGATCACAGTCTATCTTACGGAGAGTAAAACCCAGGTGGCTAATTCCCATTTATCAATTTTAAAAGCAGCTTTACGTTTATATATCTTGGATCAGGGGATGCCCACTACTTTAAGTCTCCCCAATGATTTAGTACCCCAATATTTACCAGAACTGCCCTTTGATCCTTTTGCTTCAGGAGAGCTCCCTTATATAATTGAGATTCGTGTTGATCCCGCCGATGGAGTAGACAAAATTTTTGTGGGTAGTCGCGGCGCCAACGGAAAAGTTGATTACGGTGGAGATGATCTCTATTATTATCTACAATAGAAAAAGCGCGGGGTTTACTTTAATTGAAATAATCGTAGTAGTTGTTCTGTTAGGAGTATTAACCTCCTTAGCTGGTTTACATTATTTTAACCTCAAAGAAGAGACTACTGCAGATCTGGTTACTAGTGATTTACAAGTGATTAAAACTGCCATTGTTATGTATCAAGTACATCACAGAATCTATCCTCCAGATTTAGGGACTTTAGTACAGGCGGGTTACTTGGCAGAATTAACCAATGATAAGTTTGGAAAAGAAGAGCCCTATTTATACCTGGCCCAGCCAACTAGTAGTAAACTTTGGAGTCGCGGGCCTAATGGCCAAAACAATAATGCTGGTGCAGATGACATCGTGATTATAATAAAATAAATTATATTTAATCTATAAATGAAAAAGGTTTAATAGTTTCGAAAGGAGGTGACATGGATGCCAAAATTCCTTCGGAATCTTTTCAGGGAAGAAAAAGGGTTCACCTTAATTGAACTCATAATCGTGGTAGTAATTTTAGCTTTATTAGCTGGAATTGCTTTATTGAATACCGGTGGCGCCGAAGATGATGCCAAACTAGCCAAAGCTAGAACCGATGTTGATACCATTGCTACAGCTTTAAAAGTTTATAAATTAAAGCTGGGTGCTTATCCGGCCACATTAGCAGATTTAACCTCTAACTCTGGTAATTACAAAGCAATGTTAGATGAAATTCCCAAAGATCCTTTTGACGCTAGTAATGCTTATAATTATGTAGTCGATGCGGTTACCGGGGCAGTTACTCTAAGTACTAAAGGGAGTGAAGTTTCCAAGACTTTAAAGTAAGATATTTTATTCTCGTCTCATCAAGGCAAAGACGTAAAATTCCCAAAAGGATACGTCTTTGTTTTTATGAAAGGGAATTTTTGAGGTGGAGCTTTTGATTAACTATGAAAGAGGCACTACCGCCTTAGAAGTAATGGTAGCTTTACTTATTTTTTCTTTAGCAGCTACCGGATTAGCGCTGGTAGTCCCCATGGCTTATAGCCGAGGGGAAGTTTGGAATCAGCAATTTAGCCTAGCCCGGCTGCTGGAGACAGAGCTAGAGACCACCAGAAATTCCACTTTCGCTGAAGCCACTGTGGGGGATACTGGTTGGCTGGCGGCTGGAGAATATCAAAAACGGCGCCAGACTTTTTATG
>JANQHU010000076.1 GCA_028282485.1 Bacillota bacterium | reverse complement strand
ATTAAGGAAGCAGAGGCTAAGATTCATAATGAACAACAAAATTTGCGTACCATATTTGAAGTAGCCCCCATCGGAATGTTAATTATTAACAATAGCTATCAAATAATTCAAGTAAATGATGTGGCTCTCAAAATTTTTAATAGGAGTCGAAAGCAGATTTTAGGTAAAAGAATTGGTGACGGTTTTAACTGCCACCATAGTATGGAACAGGAAAAAGGCTGTGGCCATAGTTTATATTGCGGTGAATGTAAAATATTAGAGATGGTCCAAAAGTTATTTCAGCAAAAAGAGGGCTTAATTGGCTTGGATGTAGCCTGGACTTCGTTGGTTGATGATGTGGAAATTAAATTTTGGTTACGGGTCAGTGCCGGGCCGATAACTATTGATGATCAGCAATGTGTAATTGCTACTTTTGAAGATATTACCGAGCGTAAACAAGCAGAAACCGAATTAACCAAAGCTAAAGAAGCTGCTGAGGCTGCCAATCGAGCTAAAAGTGAATTTTTGGCGAATATGAGTCATGAGATCCGGACTCCGTTAAATGGAATTATTGGAATGACGGATTTAACCTTAATGAGTGAGCTCAGCAGTGAACAGCAGGATAATTTGAGTACGGTAAAATCCTGTGCCGATTCTTTGTTAAAAGTGATTAATGATATTCTTGATTTTTCTAAAATTGAAGCTGGTAAAATGTTGCTTGAAGAAGTTGACTTTGATTTACGTAGTTTAATTGATAAAGCAATTAAAGCTCATTCTCATAATGCCCTTCAAAAAGGATTGCAATTAAAATGGGAAATAGATCCCGAGATACCCGCTATTTTAAATGGTGATTCGGCCCGTTTGTTGCAGATAATTAATAATTTATTGACGAATGCCATTAAGTTTACCGATGAAGGGATGGTTTTCCTTCAGGTTTTTAAAGAGGCTGCCACTAATTCTTTTTTAAAATTACGGTTTGAAGTTACAGATACTGGAATAGGGATTGATTCGCTAGAAATGAAGAGTTTGTTTAGAAGTTTTAGCCAGGTAGATGGTTCGATTACGAGAAAATATGGGGGTAGTGGGCTAGGCTTAGCTATTGCTAAACAGTTAGTTGAGTTAATGGATGGTAAAATTTGGGTAGAAAGTACGAAAGGAAAAGGGAGCAAGTTTGCTTTTATAGTAAAGTTTGGCCATGGTGGGAAGTTGTTAAATACCAATAGTCATCAAAACACTACGGTCATTGATAATGCTCCCGATGGACTAAAAATTTTAGTGGTAGAAGATGATAAGATTAATCAAACCTTAATTGTAAAAGTTTTAAAACAAAAAAAATATCAAATAGTTTTGGCTGAAAATGGTTTGGAAGCCTTGGAGATCTTTAAAAAAGAAAAATTTGATTTAATTTTAATGGATATTCAAATGCCAGAAATGGATGGAATTGAAGCTACAAAACAGTTGCGGGCGCTGGAAGCAGTAAGTGGGGCTTATACTCCCATTATTGCTGTAACGGCCCATGCCTTAACTGGAGATAAAGAAAAATTTTTAGCAGCCGGAATGGATGGCTATGTGGCCAAACCGATAAATATCTTAGATTTATACGAAATGATTACTCGTCTTTTTTTGCGACAAAAGAAGGAAGAGGCTCAAGTTATTAATAAAGACTTACAACAAGCTATCAAGGGCGTTTTAGTTTCTGATGCTGCTTTTTCCGATGAGAAGAGTCGGTTATTTTTAAAGGATATTTGGAGTAATACTTCAGAAAAGATTATGTCTTATTTAGAAAACGAAAACTTATTTGAAGTCGAAAGAGAAGCTCATGCTTTAAAGAATACTGCCGCGGAGTTAGGGGCGATAGCGATAAAAAATGCCGCTTTTAAATTAGAATTAGCCGCTCGTAAAAATAATAGTGATGAAGCTCGTAAAGCCTATAAGAGACTCTTAGGTGAGATTTGGCGGTTGACTGTTAATCAGAGTGATTTATAGGTGCGGTTTATACCTCTCTGACTAACATTAACCGTAAATCAATGGAGACTTTTATGGTTTTTAAACCTTCTTTTATCCCGCCTTTAAAACTTCAATTATTTTAAAAACGGAAGCAGCTCTCAGCCAAAAACCTCTCTTAATTGTACCTGTGGTACCGATAGGAAAGGTTTATTTACGTTTGTTATTTTAATTTATTTTATAATCATACAATTTGCAATACAACTAATAATTTTTAAATAATTTTAAATTTTAATTTACAATTAATACATATTTGAC
>JANQHU010000057.1 GCA_028282485.1 Bacillota bacterium | reverse complement strand
TTTAAGGCATGAAATTGACTATAATATAAATTGAAATTTTCTGCCACAATCTTTGTCTCTTTCATAAAAAGATGGCCTCCTTCTTAAGCCCGCAGTTTCATTGAAAAACGAGCCATTAACAAATTGGTAATCGTATTGACCAGCCAAACAGCAATAATTAAAATACTGGCCGTTGCGTAGGCCCTGGGTAAGGATAATCCTTCCGCCGCCAAAGTATATAGATGTAAGGTCATTGGCCGGGCCGAATCCATGATCGAGATGGGAATATTTAAAGATCCGCCTACGGTTAACCAGACTGCTGCCGTCTCCCCAATTGATCGTCCTAAACTTAAGACCAAACCAGTAATAATTCCGGGCAAAGCAGCCGGAAGGACCACTTTGACAATGGTAGTCCATTTATTTGCTCCCAAAGCTAAGCTGCCTTCTCGATAGGAATTAGGGACGGATTTTAATGCTTCCTCAGAAGTTCTGATAATAGTTGGTAGCAACATTAATGATAACGTAATCGCCCCGGATAAAATTGAAAAACCTAATTGCAAAAAAGTGACTAAAAAAGCAAAGCCAAAAAGTCCAAAAATGATTGACGGAACTCCCGCTAGAGTCTCGGTGGCAAAGCGAATCACTTTAGTAACGCCGGAATCCCGAGTATATTCGGTTAAGTAAACTGCTGCACCCACTCCAATTACTGCCGACATGATTACCGAGACCACTGTTAAATAAATCGTGGCAATAATGGTTGGAAAAATCCCGCCTTCGCGTCCCATCGCCTCCGGTTCAGTGGTTAAAAATTCCCAAGTAACCGAGGGCAAACCTTCTTTTAAGATAAAAAAGATGATGAGTACCAAAAAACTAATGGTAACAATCGCTGAACCCCATAAAACTCCAAAAGCAATTTTTTGCATTAAGCGCGGCCAAAATCTCATCGGTTACCCACCTTCTTTCTGGCAAAAATCAAAGCACTAGAATTAATAATAATTATTAAAACAAATAAGAAAATCCCTACGGTAAATAAGGCTTGGGCATGCTCCCCAGCCGCATAGGCCCATTCTTGACCGATAGTTCCGGTTAGAGTGGCCCCCGGATCTAATAAAGACTTGGGAACTAACGGGGTGTTTCCGGTAATCATAATTACCGCCATGGTCTCACCCAAAGCTCTTCCCATGCCTAAGATGACTGCCGTAACAATCCCTGATTTAGCCGCCGGAATCAACACTCGATAAATAGTTTGCCAATGAGTCGCCCCTAAAGCTAACGAAGCTTCTTTATAATCCCGCGGTACGGCTCGTAAAGCGTCTTCGGAAATGCTAATAATCGTTGGTAGAATCATAATTGCTAAAATTATTCCTCCGGTTAACAGACTAAAACCAATGCCACCAAACAGCATTCGCACCATAGGAACCAGCACGACTAAACCAAAAAAACCATAGACCACAGAGGGAATTCCCGCTAACAGATTAATGGCGGGACGTACTAATTTAACCATCCATTCCGGGGCAATCTCGGCCATAAAAACCGCACAAGCAATTCCCAGGGGAACTCCTAATACTAAAGAACCTAATGTAACATAAAAAGAACCCACTATCAGAGGTAATAAGCCATACACCTCCGAGGTAGGCATCCATTCAGTTCCAGATAACAATTTTCCTAAGCCATATTTCGCTAATACCGGCCATCCTTCTTGAAAAACAAATATAATAATTAAAAGAACTCCAATTACTGCGATACAAGCAATAAAAAACAATAACCCCCTAATAATAGATTCTTTAATTTGACACTTTAAATGTGCGTCCATTAAATACCTCCGCATAAAGAATAATTACACGACTGGAAAAAATTATACAAAAGCAACTTTAAGAAATATTAAAAATAAGATTAAGAACAGATTAAGAAAAATTATCATTTTCCAATCAATTCCACTATAACCTCTAATTTCTTCTAAACAAACAGTCAAAAAACCGCCCTTAATTCGAAAATTAACGAACGGTTTTTGAGGCAAAGTTTAAAATTGTAATTTAAGCTTAAATTAACGTTATTTTATTTCACTGAGATAAAATCTTCCGCCACAATCTTTTGTCCTTCTTTACTTAAAATCCAATTTAAGAAGGCTTTTACAATACCTTTAGGAGCGGATTTAGTTACCATTAAAAAGGGCCGTTGAATGGGGTACTTTTCGGCCTTAATATTTTTAGCAGTACATTCGGCGCCGTCAATCTTCAAACTATTAACAACTTTGGTATCCAAAGAACCTAAGGAGACATAACCAATGGCTTCTTTGGTCACTGAAACAGTTTGTTGCACTGCACCGGTTGAAGCTTGAATCAAACAAGTATTGGTTGGTTTTTCTTTTTTCAAGACAATTCCTTCAAAAGCCCCTCTAGTTCCAGAACCAGCTTCTCGGTTAACCACGATAATCTGCATGTTTTTTCCGCCAACTTCTTTCCAGTTGGTGTATTCGCCTTTATAAATCTTTTTCAATTGTGCTGAAGTTAATTCCCCAATTGAATTTTTTTTGTTAACGATGATCGCAATTCCGTCCCGCGCAATAACTGTTTTTATTAAACCTTTTTCACTCGGTTTTAAACTTCTCGAACTCATTCCAATATCCGCGGTTTTAGTGAAAGCAGCTTTAATACCAGCCCCAGATCCCCCACCTTGAACAAAAATCTTCACTTTTTTGTTTTTTCTTTTACTAGTAAACTTTTTGGCTAACTCTTCGGCTAGAGGTTGTACAGAAGTTGACCCGACCACATTAATAGTTCCTTTCAACCTTTTGGCAGCAAAGCTAGCTACAGAAAATACTGTCAAACCCAAAACTAATAAGATAACCAGCAAATTTTTCAATTTCATTATTCCAATAACCTCCCAAACAATATTTAGTAACTATAAATTATCACCTAATCAATAAGACAAGATTGAAAAGATATTAAGAACTTGTTAAAAGTTAACTAAAAAAACTATGACTCATCATAAAATACAACTCAATACTAACCCAAAATTATAATTAAAACCACTACGCTCTAAATGCTTCTTTAAGTTAACATCCGTAAAAGCAGCCCCGGTATTAAAATTAAACCCACCCCGGAAACAGAATTCTATGTTAATTTTTTGGATAATATTTTTTTTGTAACCCAGGATGCCCACCAGGCCTAATTGAAGTACTTTGGTCTGATAATTATTTCCTAAACCTTCAGTGAAACGAACCTTGTATTTAAGCAACTGATACTGGCAGCCGATTCCTCCAAAAAAACCTTGTTTCGGTTCGTCAAAATAATAACAATAGGCTGTGACCAGATTCACTCCCAGGCTCTCCGTTTCCCATCCCAGCCCGGCATAGTTAGAATTCCAGGGATTTACTCCCGCTACTAATAAAAAAGCCCGATTCCGCGCCACGGGGATCTCCAGTTGAGCCTCCAGAGCAGGATAGCCAAGGGACAGACCCAGGAGTAAAGGTTTCTTTGGAGATTGGGCAGAGGCTAAGGGCGAGTCTGTATTTGGAACCGCTAAAAGGGGCTTACAAAGCAAGAAGATCAAAGTAAATAAAATTATTATACAAAATAGCCGCGATAATCCTCTGTGGTTATGCCTCACCATTACATTACTCCTTTTTTAATTAATCAAGTAAATGTTCTTCCTCTATTTTCGAAAAAAAGATAAACAATATGGTAATTATCCCTAAGATGATTAAAGCCACACTTAACGATATTCTTTCAATTATTAATCCCACTATCGGAAAAAAGAGCATTTTACTTAAACTTACCAACATCGAGGCACTGGAGAGAACGGTAGCACGTTCTTCGGAATCAATAAATTTATTCATATAATTAACTATTAAGGGGCGCCTGGTTAAGGAAAAGCCCCCTACCAAGACGATTACCAGAATTAAGAGGGGGACATAATCGGTTAAGCCCCCAACAATAAACATTACCCCTACGATTAGGCCACACCAAAATAATAACTTTTTTTTCGATTTTAAAATTATTTCTAGGCGGCTATAATTATTTAACAGTAGAATTTCAAAGGGCACTAGTAGAATGTTGACCATTCCAAAAAAGAATAATGGGACTCCGGCGGCTTTAAGCATCAACTGATACAACCAAATTATTAAGAACCCCATGGTAGTCAAGACTACTAAATCCAGGGCCAAAATCTTTAAAGGGCGATGTTGATAAAAAATAGTAATCCCCTTTTTGATGATTTTCAGATAACTACTTTTTTTTGCTTTTCTATTTTGAGTAACGACCGGCTCCGGGATAAAGAAAAGTAGTACAAAAGCAATAGTTAAAGGAAGAAACATCAATAACATGGGATAGTGTAAACCTAGTCGATCCCCGATTAAGCTCCCTAAAGGGGATGCCAACATAATCCCTGCTAAACCAGCGCTCTCAAATTTCCCAAATACTTTTTTTGACTCGACTTCTTTATTAAAACTTTTCAGGGTATCATAAACAAAAGCCTCTTCCGCTCCGGAGATTAAGGCAAAACCAAAGGCAATAAAGGTTTCTCCTAGCATATAAACAAAAAAATTGGGAAAAGAAACATAAATCGCAAATCCCAGTGCTTGCATGATTAAACCACTTTGCAAACTGGGCTTTCTTCCGAGAAAATCAGCAATGGCTCCCGTAGGAATTTCCAAAAGAAGCATGCAAAACCCAAACCAAGCCTCAAGAACCATTAATTGAAAAATGGTTAAGCCAGCCCAATCCGTAAAAAAAGTGATCAAAATTGCCGAAAAAAGATGAAACCAGGCAAAAAATTTATAAACGTAGATTTTGGTTAATGTTTTTTGATACCGTTGTTCGTTTTTGATTATTGGAAAATCGACTTGCTTCAATCTAAAACTCCATACATCTTTTCTAGTTATTCTTAAGATT
>JANQHU010000393.1 GCA_028282485.1 Bacillota bacterium | reverse complement strand
GGTTAGGCCGTTGCTCGATTCGGAGCTCCGTCAGGGGAAAGTCCGGGTAGGGGGTGATTAGTTGCACCCCGTTGTAGATGGGGTTAGGATTGGGGGTTGATGCCATGGGTTACAGGCTCCTTTATATTGTTTGTTATTAATTTGCAATATTGCAAAAATTAGTTTTACTTAATTGCGAATTCAATTATATTAAAATTTAGTTTAAGTTGCAAGGCTTAGATGCCAAAGTTAACAAAATTGTAAAGAAGGTTTTGGGTTTTTGGTTGTCAAAATTTAAACTAAAAAAAATTTAGACTTGATTTTAGTAAAAAATGTAATATAATCAGTTTATAAAAGCTTACATTTAATCTATTTTTTCATGTTTAGGGAGGTAAAAAGATGAATTCGGTTTCATTATCAAAAACAGAAAGTGTCCAGCGTGCTTTTATTGCCCAAGTTTATGCTTGGATGACGTTTGCTTTACTGGTTACAGCTTTAGTAGCTTGGCAGGTGGTTAATTCTCCTAATTTATTAGAAGCAATTGTGAAGAACCAATTTGTTTTTTATGGGTTGATTATTGGTGAGGTATTATTAGTTATTTTGTTAAATAAAATAATCAACCGTATTTCAAGTGGCGTGGCAACGTTTCTCTTTTTTGTGTATGCATTATTAAACGGAGCAACTTTATCAGTGATTTTTTTGATGTACACGAGTAGTTCCATTGCCACCACTTTTTTGATTACGGCGGGAACCTTTGGGGCCATGAGCTTATACGGATTTATGACGAAGCGGGATTTGACCAGTATTGGTAATTTATGTTTTATGGCGCTGATTGGATTGCTGATTGCTTCAGTAGTAAATATCTTTTTTAATAACGATCTACTATATTGGATTACAACTTATGCCGGAATCTTAATTTTTGTGGGTTTAACCGCTTATGACACCCAAAAAATCAAGCAAATTCAGGCAGAGAGCCTGGGAGACGAGGGAACAGAGCGAAAAGTAGCCATTTTAGGGGCATTGACCTTGTACTTGGATTTCATTAATTTATTCCTTTATCTTTTAAGATTATTTGGTAGAAGGAGGTAAGTTGGAGGAAACTTTACCTTGACTGTTTATTATTTGCGAAAAATTTTAAGACTAACAGAGATGGTAATTCCATAGAATACAGCCCCGAATTATTATTGGTCGGAATCAGATTTTACCAAAATAAATTTTTTATGTGGTAGCTTTGATAAATTAAAAAAGTCTCCTTAATTGAAAAAATATTAATATTATTTCAGGAGACTTTTATTGTATTTTTTTAGCTTTAAATTAAGTTAAGTAACTTCGAGTTAATTTTTTTTCGAGCGGGTCTTGCCTAGTAAACGGGGGGAGTTTTTTTTCTGATAGAGGTTATGATCATTTTCATTCAGACTATATGTTTTCTGATCTTTTATTTGAGGGAAGGAAGCCATCTTTAAAAAAGCCGCTGCAATATCTAAAGTGGTGAGATCGTTCTCCTCGCCGTTAAGAGAGTTAGTTTCTTCAACGAATTTTTCAATAAAAGTCGCGTAACGTTTTAATTTACCCTCAGAAACCGTTTCTTTGATTTTATCCATGATACCATTAATCCGATTTTCCTCCACATCTAGGGTGCTGGGCGGAGCCAGATGCTTGATTTTAGACTTAGTATAGTGTTGAATATTTTTTAGTTTATAAAAATCTCTTCCAAAAGCAAAAGTGAAGGACTGGCCAGTTTTACCCGCGCGACCGGTGCGACCGATTCGGTGAACATAGTATTCTTCATCATTAGGAATATCATAATTAAAAACTGCTTCGATATTATCAACATCT
>JANQHU010000017.1 GCA_028282485.1 Bacillota bacterium | reverse complement strand
TTAGAGTTTGAAGACTTGGTCTATATCATTGAGTTTAAAATGGAGACCGCAGCTGAAGCTCTGGAACAGATCAAAGACCGCCGCTACTACGAGAAGTATACCGGGGAGCAGCGCAAGGTGATCCTCCTGGGAATCGGAGGTTTTCGTCAAAAAGCGATTGAGGTCGTGAGTGAGGTATGGAGTAAATAATTAAAATAAATTTTAGGAGCTGACACTTGTGAAAAAACTACCTATCGGAATCCAAACCTTTCGTGAAATAATATCCGAAAATTATCTTTATATAGATAAAACTGAGTATATCTGCAGGCTAATGCAAGGTAAATACTACTTTCTCTCCCGCCCCCGGCGCTTTGGCAAGAGCCTCTTAATCTCGACCATTAAAGAGATCTTCTCGGGTAATCAAGAATTATTTCAAGGTTTTTGGATTTATGATAAAATAGCTTGGGAAAAGCATCCGGTAATTCATATAGATTTTAGTAGTATTACCAATGCAAAAGGTGCAAATAATTTTGAAAATAATATCAAGATCTTTTTGAACGAAATAGCGGCGGAATATGGTTTGAAATTAGACGATAATGAGCCGAAAGAGCATTTGCGGGAATTAACTAAAAAGTTACACCAAAAATATGGCAACAAAGTGGTTCTTTTAATCGACGAGTACGATAAACCGATTATTGATCATATTGAAAACCCGGTAAAAGCGGATGAAAATAAAGAGATTATAGCTAGTTTTTACGAAACAATTAAATATCTTGATGCTTATTTACAGTTTGTATTTATCACGGGAGTTTCAAAGTTTGCTAAGGTCTCCATCTTTTCCAGATTAAATAGCTTAGAAGATATTACCCAAAATAAAGATTATGCCCCTATTTGCGGTTATACGCAAAGAGATTTAGAAACCTATTTTGCGGAGTACATCAGGTTACTTCAGGATGAATTACAAATAGAAAAGCAGCAATTGTTAAAAAAAATCAAAAATTGGTATAATGGTTATAGCTGGAATAAAGGCGCAGATACCGTCTATAACCCTTTTGGAATTCTAAATCTATTTAAGAGAAGAGAATTTCAAAACTACTGGTTCCAGACGGCTACCCCAGCTTTTTTAATTAAGCTAATCCAAGAACAAAAAGTAGCGATAGAGGATTTCGAAGGTTATAAAGCCGGGAAACAAATTTTTGATTCCTTCGAAATAAACAATTTAGATCCGGTCTCGTTACTCTTTCAAACCGGTTATTTAACCCTTAAAGGAGTTAGGAGAGGCCGATATATTTTTGGCTATCCTAATTATGAAGTCAAAGAATCCTTTTTAACTCATTTATTTGCCGTCTATGCCAATCTAGCTATCTCCAAGGCAAGCCCTGTTTACTTAGATTTACTGGATTATTTAGCGGAAGAAAAGCTTTCTCAATTCCAAACTGCCTTAACCGCTTTATTTGCAGGCATCCCTTACCAATTGCATTTAGACCACGAGAGTTACTACCATTCCTTATGTTACCTCATTTTAGCCCTCTTAGACGCGGAAATCAATCTGGAAGAAAACACGGACAAAGGCCGTATTGACGGGGTTTTAGAGTTTGAAGACTTGGTCTATATCATTGAGTTTAAAATGGAGACCGCAGCTGAAGCTCTGGAACAGATCAAAGACCGCCGCTAC
>JANQHU010000453.1 GCA_028282485.1 Bacillota bacterium | reverse complement strand
TCCTCGGGGCTGACGAGAATCAGGCGTACGGCAATCTTAACTTTGTGACATTCTTGGCTAATGGAACGAAAAACGGCATAAGTAATTCAGTCTTTTTCTTGATAGGTAGGAATAATTACTGCTAACTCTTCGATTTCCTTTTCCGGACCTTTCTTTTTCTTTAATAAATATCGACTGATTAGGTTTTTATAAATTAAGGAGCGGCTGATGTGTAAAAACTTAATCGACCAGGAGAAAAGCCCAATGGCCCCGATAGCCACAAAGACGCGCTGGGATTGGTGATACCAATAGTTACTGGTCAGCTCGTATAAAAAAAGAATAAGGAAGGCCACGACCACCAAATAACTGGAAACAGCTAGCCAGTAGATCAATGGATTCTTTTGACGTTGCGTAATGAGGTTGATTTTTTCATCTAGTACGGCTAGCTGTTTCTGGGAATCAGCAGTCAAAGCTTTCGGGCCTCCTTTTGACGTTTAATAATTACCGTAGCCGAAATTCCGTTAGGTAAATTGTAGTCTTGGTTTTCGAAACTAATACGAATTTTTATGTAGCGTTCGAAATTAGCCTTTTGACCAAAAAGATGATCATTGGTGCGTAACTCGTGTTTGGACAATTTCGAAAGATTATCTTCCACTCGGCCGATATAACTGACCTGGCCCCGAAAGACTTTGCGCGGGTAGGAGCTAAATTTTAGGTTAACTTGGGAACCGATTTTGATTTGGGCTAAATATTTTTCGTTGAGGAAGGCTTCCACCCATTCCGAACGGGGATCGATGATCGTTAAGACGTTTTTGCCTACTTGAACCACTTCCCCCGGGTTAATTAGTAATTCATCAACAATCCCGGAGATGGGAGAGCGAATCACCGAGTTGCTCACTTCTTCTTCCAGAGTAGCGATGTTTTTTTCTTGAATGGTGATCTGATTTTTTAAAGACTGAATGCGAATCTTTAGTTCATTAATACTATCTATGGAGTTACCACCATTTAAGACAATTCCGGATTTGAGCATCTCTCTTTCCACCCGCTCTTTTAAATCAATATCGTTAATTTCAGCTAAGACGTCATAACGCCGTTTTTGCATTTCGATTACTTTGACTAAATCATTATAAGAAATCGTCTTTTCCTGCAAACTATTTTGAAGATGGAGCAGCTCGTCTTTGGCTAACTCAAGTTTTTTGAGTATTTCCGAGTTATCTAGGCCTACTAAAATTTGGTCTTTTTCCACCTGGTCCCCGATTTGCACATGAATGGCGATAACATTAGCCGTCACCGGCGCTCCGACATTATAAATCGTTCCGGTTTTGTAGGCGGTTTTAATCATGATATAGTTATTTTTTTTTAAAAAGACATTAATGATTAAGTAGGTTAATAAGATGCCCGCCGCCAGAGTTATTAAAGAAATTAGGGCTATTTTTAATATTTTCATTTCATAATCACCAACAAATTCCTGTATAATTATCTGCCGCTGCCAGTGTGGGCTCTATGCGGACTAGATCAACTATTTGTTTCTCGCTTTGACCGATTAAAGCTGCGATTTTAGTAAAAGCAGACTTCTCTTTGTTACCAATTATAATTATTTCAGCAAAATCAATTAATTCCGCCAGCTTTTCCGGAGGCACAATTAATTCATTAATGTGAGGGATATGGGATTCGAGATACTCTTTATTGGAACCGTGAATCTTCGACAAAGAGACATGGGGATCATAAATTTGTAACTGAAATCCTTTGCCAATCAAAGTTTCCGTTAAAGTTACTAAAGGGCTTTCCCGTAAATCGTCGGTGCCCGCTTTGAAACTAAGTCCGATTAAGCCCACCCGCCGTTTTTGGAAGGTACTAATTAACTTAACCGCTTTTTGAATATGGAGCTGGTTACTGGGCATAATCTGGTTAAGCATCGGTACTTCCAAATCGTTGCTTTTGGCTAAGTAACAGAGCGCGGATAGATCCTTGGGCAAGCAGGATCCTCCAAAAGCGAAGCCTGGTTTTAAATAATATGGAGAGATATTTAAACGTTGATCCTTGCAGAAAAGATCCATTACTTGGTGACTGTCGATGCCTAGCTTTTTGCAAATATTACCTACTTCATTACCGAAAACCACTTTCAAGGCGTGAAAAGAATTATTGATATATTTCAGTAGCTCGGCTACTTTAGTCGCTGTGGCGTAAAAAGGAGCTTCAATGGCGGCATAGGTTTCTTGCATAATCTGCAGGGTTTCGGGATCATCACTCCCCACTAAGGTATAAGGAGGATTAAAATAATCGGCAATGGCACTGCCTTCCCGTAAAAACTCGGGATTAGAACAAATCCCAAAATCAATGCCGTGTTTTTTCTGGGTCACCCCTTCGATGATTTCAATACATTGGGCAATAGTCCCGGGCAAAACTGTGGAACGAATGGCAATTATGTGAAAAGTAGTTTTGGAAATCAAAGCAGTAGCAATCTGGCGGATTACCCGGAAAATATAGTCTAAATTGAGACTACCGTTTTCCTTGCAAGGAGTGCCGACACAGATAAAAGAGAGAGAGCTAGCGGCAATTGCTTGTGCTACATCAGAGGTGGCAGAAATTAGTCCCTGAGCCACGTTTTCTTGCAGGAGTTCTTCCAGCCCCGGCTCAACTATGTGGGAGTGACCACTATTGATAGTCTTAATTTTATGGGGATCAATATCAACTAGAATTACTTTTTTACCTAATTTACTGAGACAAGCAGCTGAAACACTACCAATATAACCAGCGCCAAAAATACTAATGGTGGAGCTCATTTTTTAGCACATCCTTTACTTTTGTTATAAAATAAGGGTTACTTGTATTTTTTTTGAATTTATTTATATTATATCAAAAAAGATGGTGAACGAAAAGGTGATTTCAAAAATGTATCAAAAATGTAACATTTGCTTTTAATTAATAAAAATTTGAGGGGGAATTGAAAGCTCACAATTTCTTCATAACTTCTTCATGATTATTTCAAAGACCCTGGTTAAAATAAAAACATCAAGAAAATTAAACTAAAAAAAGAAATGAAAGGGGATTAAAAAATGAAAAAAAGTTATTTAGTAGTTGTCAGTTTGGTAGTGATGATGTTGGTTTTGGGGATAGCTTTTCAAGCCTCAGCCGCAAAAGGCTGTTTTGACCAAGGGAAAGGTGGCAAAAAACAACATCTGAAGATGATGGCTCAGAAATTAAAGCTAACTCCGGATCAAGAAAAAGAAATTTTAAAAATTAAGCAAAAATTTGAAAGAGCTACTTTGTCGTTACGCCACCAAATGCAAACTAAAAAGTTAGCATTAAAAACCCTCTGGCAAGAAAAAGAATTAAATAGATCAGCAATTGAAAAGACAACCAAAGAGCTCGTTCGAGTAAAAATCAAACTGACTGAGAAAAGAAGAGAAATGCGGGAGCAGATGAAAAAAGTACTTACTCCGGAGCAATTAGAAATCTTTGAAAAAATGCCTCACCAAGGCAAGCATGGCAAAAAAGGGAAATCTTTTAGGCATTGCGGCTCTAAATGCATGGCTCATTAAGGGGTAAATTAATAAAATAAAGTTATGATATTTAAACCATCCCCATCCTTCTTTGAGGATGGGGATGGTTTTTAAAATATGGTATATCAAGTATACAGATGGTTGACTTGTTAACCAACAAGGTTGTTTTGGCAACCAGAAGCAGAGGAGCTTAATTTTTAATTTCATCAAGTGTTATGATGATTTAAAAATGGTACAAAAAATTAAGAATGGAGAAAATCAGATGAAAATTATTGGTTTAATATCAAGTCTGCGAAAAAACGGTAATACAGTGTAGGTGATTTTTTTGAAACTAAGCAGGATATTAATGGATAATAACGAAGTATTATTTTTTATAAGTCTTTATGAATAGACTTCTTTATTGCTCAATTATTTATATAAATTTTGTTGTAATACAATAGAGGGAGACCCTGATGGGAAAAGGATCTAGGAATTATACTGATAAAACCTTAAAAAGGCTGTTTGCTCTTTCGGGAAATCAGTGTGCTTTTCCAGGTTGCTCTAAAAAACTTGTTAACTCAAATAATGCATTATCCTCAAATATTTGTCATATCGAAGCAGCAAATGAAGGAGGGGAAAGGTATAATCCCTTCATGACAGATGGAGAAAGAGCAGATTATGATAACTTGTTATTACTTTGTCCACAACATCATGACGAAACGAATGATATTGAGAAATATACGGTTAATGTGCTTAGAGAAATGAAACGTAATCACGAAAGTAAATTGCTCTATGAAAAAATTAACAACAATCCTTCGATGTTGAAAAATGTAATAAATGCGATCGCGAATATTACCTTTGATGGTTTTTATGAGGAAGAAAGTTTAATTGTTATAAATCCCAAGAGAAAAATAAAATATAATTCTATCAAAAGAAATTGTACACTCATTGAGGAATATAAGGTTTATTATCAAAAGATAAAT